>CALMNY010000384.1 GCA_937872125.1 uncultured Candidatus Competibacteraceae bacterium
TGGAACGCATCGAACTCGAGCTTGAAACGCCTTCGGATCAGTATACCGAGACGCTCAAGAAACAGCGTCTGCACCTGAAGGATGAGATTTACGCGATCTTGCGCCAGACACGAGCGCGAGATCAGGCCTGAAGTCGGGTTTCCCCAACCGGTTCGCCACGCGCGCCGGGCCGTTGCGCGCAACGCCCGGTGTTTTCATTTTTCACAGATTTTAAAAGACCGGCGGCGTGGAACTGTCACTGGTAGAATTCGCCGACGCTGCGATTCGGGTTCGGCTGCGCCGGGGTCGTTCGCCGGGCGTGCCCGGCTCAGTCGGCGCCAGCGGAACCTGACGCGATAAAGTTGGCGTCCGGCTGGATTCAGGCGCAGTCCCACCGCGCGCCCGCCGTAGCCAGCCCAGCACCCGGTGCTCTACCGCATCCTGTCCAACTGGCGTCAAATCCCGGAAGATCAGCGCGCCGACTCCCAGCAGCAAGGTTAATCCGCCCAGAAAGGTCACCAGCGGCTGCAGGAAGGCGATGGCCAGCATAGCCAGTGCGGCCAGCACGATATGTCGAATTTTCATGGAGTGTCCTCCAACGGCGGATTTTCCACCCCACCGGGGCGGCGTAACAGAATAATCGTACAATTATCATCCGGCTGGCTGTGTTGCCGGCGAATATCCTCGGCCAATTCGACCAGCAGTGCGTCCGCCAATTCGTCGAGCGGGCGATCCGGCCGCCCCAGCAGCGCCGGCCAGCGTTGGATGAACTCCTGGGGTTTATCGAGATGCCAGAGACCGTCGCTGGCGAGCACATAGACCCAGCCTGATTCCAGGGTCAAAGTACGGCGATCATCCAGTCCGCGCAGGAACAGCGGCAGGTTGCCTTCGTGCAACGCGAACAGATCTTCGGCGATGGCTTCGGAGTAAAGCTGAGACGCGCCGAGCGTGCTGCCTAATATGAAAGCCTGGCTGATCTGGGAATTGGTTTTCACATGAACATATTGCATCCAATTCGCGCTATCTATCAGGCCGAGCAGCGCCATGTGGGTAGCCGGTACGTGGTCTATGGTCAGGCACTGGGCTCGCCGCGTGTTCACCGCATACAGCCGCGAATCACCGACGTGAAACAACAGGGCAGGGCCGCTGGAAGGAATTTCAAGGAGTGTCAGCGTACAGCCGGTTTCCAGCCCGGCGGCTTGAAATTGCCGATACAGCCGGCAGTGCAGAGCATCCAGGTTGCGGGAAATCGAATCCAGATCCATGGTGGCGGGAAGATCGAGCAGGCCCTCAACTGCCTTTTCAGCGGCCTCACGACCGTGACTGTGACCGCCCATGCCATCGAGAACGGCCAGCCGCCGGTGTCCGGCTGGCCAGTCGGCCAGCCGCAGTTGGGTTTCCCGTTCCCGCCACAGCATGTGGGCCCACCCCTGCGTATCGATGACGAGGTAATTGTCCTGATTTTCCGAGCGGCCATGGCCGGTGGGCGAGCGTACCGAGCGCACCGCGATTTCCAGGGGCTGGTGGGGTAATAAAAACATCGGGTTAAGCGCATCCGTGGTAGTCATGGGGTCAGGCCGGCGGGTTTCGTGGAGTTGTGGAGGCTGCGAAAGCAGGCGCGGTTGAGCATGGGATCAATCCAGTCCGCCGATCCGCATCGCCCCGGCGCGTGGTGGTTTATCCTCTGCTAAACTAACAATAATAATGCGACACTCATGCGACTTGGTATTGTGCTACACCAACCCATCTTCGAAACCATCTGACGATAAGACTTATGGATCTCGAAAAGCATTCTGAATCACTCGCGCAAGCGCACGCTGCCGACGGGTCAACCGCAACCGACGGAGCAGGGCCTGATAAATCGTCTCTGGCCATGAGCGGGACAGGGGCAGAAGGCGAGGCTTCCGCACCGGCGAATGTCGAGGGACTCTTCGGCGTGGAAGCGGAGTCCGCCGTTTTGGCGGGTGGCCCTGAAATCCTGACGGCCGGGATGGTGATCGGGCCGGCTCGACGCCGGCTTCGCCTGGTGAGTGCTCTGAGTGACCAGGGTCTGGTCTGGCTGGTGCGAGTAGCGGCCCCAGCCCCGGACGCCGGAGAAGCGGCGCCAGATGAGTTTCGGGCGATCAAGATTTTCCTGCCCAGCGTAGCCGGCGATCGGGAAGTCGAGCGCGACGAACGGGCGCAACGGGCCGATGTGATTAACTTGCGCAGTTACCTGGCCAAAATCAAGGCGCGCGTGGATCTGGCGCTGAAGCTGAACCATCCGCATATCGCCCGCGCGTATGGGTGGTGGCATGGGGCTGACGGCTGGCCGTTCGTCGAGATGGAATACGTGGATCACCAGTATGGCCACAGCCTGAAGCAACTGTTGGTCGAACAGGGTCGGAACGGTTTTCCGCTGGAGGCGGTGCTGGGCTGGCTGCGGCCCGTTGCCGCTGCGTTGGATTACGGTCGCCGCGACTACCGCCTGGCCCATCAACACCTCGACGCCGATATGGTGTTCATCACGATGTCGGGAGAGGTTAAGTTGCTGGGGTTTGGCCTGGCGGCTGAACCTCGAGAACCACGCAGCGTGCTGTTCAGTGCTGGCGATGCAACCGAAGCAGCCAGCCTGGTGGAATCGGTGGCCGCCGAAACTACGTTCCGCCGTGACGTGTTTGCCTTGGCGCTCCTGGTTTACCAGTTGCTGATGGGGCGGAGCGTCTATGAGATTCAGGGTTCGCAGCCGAACACAGTGCCGCGCCCTGCCGGCTTGACGGATGAGGCCTGGCGCGTGCTGCGTCGGGGGTTGGCCTATCCCAGCGAACTGTGCCCGGTTGATGCTGGCCGATTTGTCCGTGAGCTGGAAGCCGCACAGCCCCTGGCAGACAGCGGGCGCGGGCGCGCTACGGGATGGAAGCGGTGGGGTGTGGCGGCGGGTTTGGGGCTGGCGATCCTCCTGGGCGCTTATGCGCTGATCGGGCGCCATCCTGACGGTTCGGCGCCAGAGCCGCCACCCAGCAGTGAAGCCGCTTCGCCGGCGCCCGCCGCCAGCTTGCCAGTATCAGCTCAGGACGCGGAGCGCGAGCTTGACCTGCAAGCGTTTGAGGCGGCTAAACGGATGAATACGCTGCCGATGTACCGACTCTACCTGCAGCGGTGCCCACGCTGTGGGTACGAGAAGGAAGCGCGCGCCGCGATCACGCGCCTGGAGACCGAGGAGAAAATCAGCCGACTCAAAACCGAGTTTGACAAGTTGGCGCAGGGGTTGGTGGGCGAAGGGCGCAGCGAACCGGGCGACGCGGCGTTGTCACGGTTGGAGGCGCTGGAAGCGTTGGTGCCTGATGATCCTCTGATTGCTGAGGGCCGCCGGCGGTTGGCGCTGGGCTGGGCGGCGCTGGCGCAGGCGAGTCTGAATCAGAAAGACTTGGCCGGCGCCCGGAAATGGTTGAAAAAGGCCCAGGCGACCGAGCCAAAACAGCTTGAACTGACCCGGTTGACCCAGGTTCTGGAGCAGGCCGAGACTGAAGAACAGGTTCGACGGCTCGACGCCGAGACGTTCACTGTCGCACAACGCGCCAACAACCGCCGCGCTTATTGGACCTATCTGGAGCGCTGTGCGCCGACAACGTGCAGCCACGAAAAAGAAGCTAAAGAGGCGCTAGCCCGGCTGGCGCCAGCAAATCCCGTGGTGCGGGATCGGCTGAGCGATGGTTCGCCAGGTCCGGATCTGGTCAAGATTTCAGCCGGTGGATTCATGATGGGATCGCCGCCTCATGAGAAAGGCCGGTACAACGACGAGGCGCCGCGGACCGCGCGGATCGAGAAAGCGTTCGCTATCGGCAAATACGAGGTAACGTTCCAGGACTATGATCGCTTTGCGGCGGCCTCGGGTCGGCCGCGGCCGAACGACCAGGGCTGGGGCCGCGACCGACGGCCGGTGATCAACGTCTCCTGGAAGGATGCGATGGCTTATGTGGACTGGCTGTCGAAGCAGACCGGCGCGCGCTATCGCCTGCCAACCGAGGCGGAATGGGAATATGCAGCGCGGGCCGGCGTGACGGCCAGCCGGTACTGGGGCGATAACTCTGATGAGGGTTGTGCTTACGCCAATGCGGCCGATCTGGATGGTCAACGGAAATTTGTCGGCTGGACCGTGATGAAATGTCACGATGGCCAGGTGTACACGGCGCCGGCCGGCAGTTACCGCGACAATGATTTTGGCCTGTATGACATGCTCGGCAATGTGATGGAATGGACCTGTTCCCTGTACGACAAGGATAGCCCGGCGCCGATTCAGCAGTGCCAGGAAGCGGCTGGCGATCAGCAGTTCGTGGTGCGCGGCGGTTCGTGGAACGATGAGCCGCGCAATGTCCGGCTGGCCGACCGGCATCGCACCAAGCCCGATTTCCAGGATTACTTCCTGGGGTTCCGCCTGGTTCGGGAGTTGCCCTAGTTCCGATTTGCGCTCGGGCATGGATCGGTGATGAGCCAGACCCTGCTGGACCGAGGAGGGCGAGGCATTGAGCGCCTGGGTCAGGCGGTTATCCGGCTGTGGGCGGAGGCGCTGGAGGATCTGGACTTTCTGGCGGTCGTATTAATGAGCGCCGGCTCGATGCCGCGCGGCGAGTGGTCCTTCCTGGTCCGGCACGTCTGGCAGCAGATTTACTTCACGGCGGTGCAGCAGGCGTATCTGTTCGCGGTAGTGGGGGTGATTATCGGGGTGCTGACCGCTTTTCCGCTGATCGTGTTCCGCATCGAGGACCCCCATCTGCTGGGGCGCATCATGCACATCATGATGTACCATCAGTTCAGTCCCATTTTGGCGGCGCTGTTTGTGACTGGATTGTCCGGCGCGGCCATCACCGCAGAACTGGGCGAACTCCGGGCCAATCAGGCGATTGATCATCTGGCGGCGATGGGCGTCAATCCCTATAGCTTTTTCGTGCTGCCGCGCCTGATCGGCATGGTGGTGTCCCTGCCGGTGCTGGTGTTGTGCCTCAATGTCGGCGTCACCGTCGGTGCGGCGGCGATGTTGAGCCTCTATCAACATGTGCCGCCGACGGTGTTCTTTCGTGTTTGCCTGGCGGGCCTCAGTTATGGGTCGCTGGCGTTGACCGGCCTGATGGTGGTCATGCAGGCGATCCACGTCATTCTGGTGCAAACTTCGCGCGCTTTCCGGGTCGGCGCTTATGTGGATATTCCCCGGACCTTGCCCCGGGCGTTCGCCCGTTCGTTCATTGGTTGCCTGATCATTACGGTGCTTTTTTCGCTGGTGCGCTATGGTTGAGGCGGCGGTGCGCGTTAGCGGCTGGGTGCTGGATCGGCAGCCGGCCCCGCAGCCGTTCGATTTTCAGGCGTTGCCCGGCGAATTGTGGATGCTGGTGGGGGCGGTGGATTCGGGCCGCCGTGAACTCATTTACAGCGTCGCGGGTCTGAGCGAGCCGCAGGCCGGTCGTCTGGAATTATTCGGGCGCGACGTCGCGCGACTGGGGGCGCGCGAACGGGCGCAGTTGCACTGTCGGATCGGCGTGGTGTTGGAGCAGCCGGGACTGGTGCCGGCCTGGAGCGTATTCGAAAATCTGGCGCTGCTGGTTCGTTATCATCGCTTGGCGCCGGGTGATGCGGTCGAGGACTATGTGGTGGATTTTGTGGAATCCTGCCGGTTGCCGCCGGCCATTCTCAGCCGGCTGGCCAGCGAGTTGTCGCCACTGGAGAGCCAGTGGATCAGTCTGCTGCGCGCGCTCGTGATCCGGCCGCACCTGTTGCTGGTCAGCGCCTACCTGCCCCAGGAGACCCTGGTGGCGGGTTATAGCGTGTGGACGTTTTTCGCCGAGGTGGTCGCGCCAATGCGCATGGCTATTCTGGTGGACGCTGGCCCGCAAGCTTTGCCGATTGATGCGGCAACACGTCTGTTGGTGATGGATGAGGGAACCCTGTTGGCCGTGGGTCAGGCGGGGGAACTGGTGCGCCACCCGGATGTACGGGTCCGGCGCCATGTGAGGTTCGATCATGCTTGAGACGGCGATTGGCGCGCGTTATCGGCGCTATCAGCGGGCGGTGGGCCTGTTGATTCTGGCGATGCTGGGCGTGTTGTTCGCCCTGTTGTGGATGGCCAACCGCCAGTTGGGATTTTTCAGCCAGACCTATCGCTTGCATGGTTTTCTCGACAATGTCCGCAATCTGCGGCAGACCACGCCCGTCACGCTGGCGGGGTTGAAGATCGGCGAGGTGCGCGATCTGACGATCACCGATTACAACCAGATCCGGGTTGAATTGCTTCTGTACCGCGAGTACCAGCCCCGCATCCGGGCGGACTCGACGGCACAGATCAAGACGGATGCGCTGGGGAATGCGACCGTTGAACTCAACATGGGCGATCCGGCGCGGCCCGAGTTGGCGGATGGCGCCGCGATTCCGTTCCAGCGCGCCCCGGATCTGGAGATGGTGATGCGGCAGGCTCAGGAGCAACTGGGACAGATCGGCGTGGTGCTGGCGAACGTCAGGGCGATTACCGACGAGTTGAGGCAGCCCGAGGGCGCCCTGCTGGGGACGTTGAATACGTTCGCGCAGATGATGCGGGAGTTGTCGCCGCTGTTGCGGAATCTGACGGCGGCCAGTCAGGAAATGAACCGGTTGGCGGCGGATGCAGCGGTGGTCGGCGAGCGGATTCGGGCGGGGCAGGGGGCGCTGGGGGGGTTGACCGACAGCGCCAGCCCGCTCTCCCGCCAGATCACGGCCAGCACGCAAAAGTTGCAGGCGGTGATGACCGGTCTGGAGGCCCTGGCGGTTCAGTTGCCCGGTTACGGTCAGCGGGTCGAGCGAATTCTGCGCCAGACCGAGACGATCACCGCCAAGCTGGCGCAAGCCAGCGTGCGGATGCCAGGCCTGATGGAGCAAAGCCGGGGAGTGGGCGATAACGTGGGCGAGGTGGTGGATTCGGTCAAGCGGAGCGCCGTGCTGCGCGCCCTGACCCCGGCGGCGGATACGCCCACCGGCCCGTTGCTGGAAGCGCCCCGCGACTGGGGCGCGTTGCCGGGCGCGGCGGCGCCCTAGTCGGTCTGGGCGCCAGCGTTGATGGGCAGGTGGGCAGGCTGGGCGGCGCGAATCGCCGGCGGATGGCTGCTGATCGGCTTGACCGCGTGCGGCGGCCCGGCGGCGCTGACGCCGTTGCAGACGCAATATCAGCGCGAGGCCGAGCGCGCGCTGCGCTATCATGCGCGGGGTGAATTGCTGGCGGCGCTGGCGGCTTGCCAGGAAAGCCTGCGCTGGGCCGAGATCGCGGACGACCGGCCCGCAATGTTGACGCAGGAGTTGAATATCGGCGCGCTGGCGTTGACGCTGGGCGACTGGGCGCTGGCGGAACGCAGTTTCCAGCAGGCGCAACATATCGCCGCCGCGTTGTCTGACGCTATGAGTGGGTTGCAGGCGCGGCTGGGGCTGGCTCAGGTCCGCCTGCGGCAAGACCGGTTTGGCGATGCGCAGCGGGCCTTCGAGCAGGCGCTGGCGGAGGCGCGCGGGCGGGATGCCGTCACCGTAGTGGTGGCGCTGAACGGGCTTGGGCTGGCGCAGCAGGCTTTGGGGCAAACCCCGGCGGCGCAGGCGGCGCTGGCCGAGGCTGAATTGCTGGCCCGCGCTCAGGGCGACCCGCGCCTGCTGGCGGCGACGCTGGCCAATCAGGCCGCCTTGGCGCTGCGAACGGGCCAAGTGGAAGCGGCGGGGCAAGCCCTGGTGGAAGCGGTCGCACTGGATCGCACCGCTGAGAATATGCCGGGGCTGGCCCACGATTTGCTGCTTTTGGCGCAAGTCCGGCGCCGGCAGGGAGAAACGCGCGCCGCGCAGGAACTGGCCCGGCAGGCGCGAACTATTCTCCAGCATACCGGCCAGCCTTACCCGTTGCCTGGCGTGGACGACCGCCCGGCGGCCGGGCGTTAAATCCTGGTGTGCGTTTGCGCCGGGCAGGGCTAAAATCAGACGAGTGGGATGACGCATCCGAAGGGGAGCGTTATCCCGTGTACGACGGGTTTGGAGTGGTCGCGCGGCTTTAACGGTACTGCCCGACTCTGCTCGCCGACACCACGATGGGATGTCATGAACAAAAAATCCAATACGCTGCCAGTCGGTTATCGCCTGCATCAGTACCGTATTGAGGCGGTGCTGGGCGCGGGCGGGTTTGGCATCACGTACAAGGCGGTGCATGAGGCCTTGCAAACCCGGGCGGCCATCAAGGAATACTTTCCAGTTGAATGGTCCTATCGGGATCGCGATGAAGTGAACGTTCTGGCCAACACCCAGGGCGGGTTGCCGACTTCCGAGGCGGGCGAAGATGTTTGTTATACCTGGGGTCTGGAGCGGTTTCTTAACGAGGCCCGCATTCTGGCCCAGGTCAATCATACCGGCGTGGTGCGGGTGCGGGATTTCTTCGAGGCGAATGGCACCGCCTATATCGTCATGGACTATGAGGATGGCGAGCCGCTCAGCCAGATGCTGCAACGGGAGAAAACCCTGTCCGAGGAGCAGATCCGCCGATTGCTCGGCGATGTGTTGCCGGCGCTGGAGGCGGTGCATGCGCAGGGCTATCTGCACCGCGATCTTAAACCGGCCAATCTCTATCGCCGTGCGGATGGCCGGACGATCCTGATTGATTTCGGCGCGGCCCGGCAGGCGCTGGGGCGGCGCAGCAAGAGCGTCACCAGCGTATTTTCGCCCGGTTACTCGCCCATCGAGCAATATCTGGTTGATGGCAAGGGCTATGGGCCGTGGACCGACATCTATGCGGTGGGTTCGGTGCTTTACCACTGCGTCACTGGCATAGCCCCGATTGAGGCCCCGGCGCGCGTTCTCGACGACCCGCTCAAACCGGCCGCTGTGGTTTCGGCTGGACGCTACAGCCCGACGTTGTTGCGGTTGGTGGATCGGGCCATCGCGGTGCGGCCGGAAAAACGCTTTCAGTCCATCGCCGAGATGCGGGAGGCGTTGAATGCGCCAGACCAGCCGTCTCCGCCCCCGCCCCCACCTCCGGTTCAGCCGCCCGAAGATGAAGGGGATCGCACAGTCAAACTGGAGTTGCCGTTGCGTCCGGATTTGCACCGGAGTGGCGAACGGCCGCGCCTGGTGATTCCCGAACCACCCAGGGAGCTACAACCCCCTCGCCCTGTCAAGCTTCGCCGGTTCGACTGGCGTTGGGGCATAGGCGTTTTGGCGGCGGCGGCGGTGTTGGCCGGCGGTGAGGAAATCATTCGGCGATTCGTCATTCCGTCACTGAGCAGCGGTGCATCCACCCAGATAGAGCCGCCCAGGCCGCCGGAGCCGTCCAAGCCCCAGGCCGGCCAAAATTACACCGAGCCGATGACGGGTATGGAACTGGTCTGGATTCCACCGGGCTGTTTTACCATGGGCAGCCCGGAAACCGAGAAGGGTCGTTACGCTAATGAAATGCCCCATCAGGTGTGCGTCAAGGGGTTCTGGATGGGGAAGACCGAAGTGACCAATGCCCAGTACGGGCGGTTCAATCCCAACCATGACAGCGGTGTTTATGAATCCTATAAGCTGAATGCGCCTGATCAGCCGGTAGGCCGGATTGGCTGGCAGGAGGCGGTGGCGTACACCGACTGGCTTTCCGGCAAGACCGGCCTGCGGTTTCGCCTGCCGACGGAGGCGGAATGGGAATACGCAGCGCGCGCTGGCAGCACCAATTCCAGCCCTTGGGGCGATGACCCGAATCAGGCCTGTCGCTACGCCAATATCTACGACGAGACCGCGCGCAAAACCAAACCGTTTCCCTGGGTCAGCTATCCGTGCGAGGACGGTCAGGGCGTAGTCGCACCGGTGGGCAAGTACAAGCCGAACAAGTTCGGCTTGTACGACATGCTGGGGAACGTTGCGGAGTGGACCTGCTCCGAATACGACAATGCCTACGCCGGCGGCGAAACGCGGTGCGCTGACCCGAGCGCGGCGGCGGGTGGCCGTCGGGTCTTGCGTGGTGGTTCCTGGACGGACCTGCCCGAATTGTTGCGGTTTGCCTACCGGTTTCCCACGGTGCCGGGCAACAGGAAGTTTGATTATGGATTCCGCCTGGTGTTGGAGCCATGAAGCCGTGTTCGATGCCTGCTGGAGCGTCTGAGATGGAAAGAACCCTGCTGAGGATATGGGCGCTGGGACTGGCGCTGGTGTTCGCCCTCTGGCTGCCCGCCGCCGGGGCGGCGCAGGCGGCGGGCGCTGCGCCTGCGCTGCCCCGGATGAAGGCGGCGGTGGTCGAATTCCAGGTGCGCGGCGGTCTCGATGAGCAGTCCGGCGCCATCATCGCTGATCTGATGATGTCGGCTATTGCCAATACCGGTCGCTTCGATCTGCGAGACCGATTGCCGCTCTCGGCAGCGGCCAAGATCGCCAAGGCCAGCGAGCTGGGTGAAACCGGCCTGCTCGATCCCAAGACCGCCGCTGAACTGGGCCGTCTGTATGACCTGGACGCGGTGGTGACGGGTGGGGTTTACAAACTGGGCGATCTTATCACCGTCACCGCGCGGCTTATTGATACCCGGAATGCGTCGCTGCTGCGCAGCGGCCAGATCCAGGGCAAGGACATTGATACGATCCAGATCAAGATCAACGACCTGGCGGCGATGATTACGGCGCCGCCAGATACGGTGAAGACCTATGCGTTGACGATCAAGACCGATCCCGCTGATGCCGGCGTCCGCTTGTTGAACAATCCGAAACCCTATCAGCCGGGCATTCAGTTGCCGCCTGGAGACCATGACATCGAAGTGACCCGGCCTGGGTACGTAGCACGCAAGGGTAAAGTGCGGATCACCGACCGGGATGTCACGGTCAACATTGCGCTGGAGAGAGTCAAATATGGTCTGACAGTGCGCCCAGAGCCGGCGGATGCGCAAATCCGCCTGCTCAACAGCCCGGTGGCTTATCAGCCGGGCGTGGCGCTGGCGCCGGGGGATTATGAAATCGAGGCGACGCGGGATGGCTACGTGTCCCGCAAACTCCCGGTGCGGATCACCGACCGGGATGTTGCGGTGAGCATCGCGCTGGAGAAAGCCAAATACGGTCTGACAGTGCGCCCAGAGCCGGCGGATGCGCAGGTTCGGCTGCTCAACAGTCCGACGGTGTATCAACCTGGCGTGGCGCTGGCGCCGGGAGATTACGAAGTTGAGGTGATGCGGGAAGGCTATGTATCCCGCAAGCTCCCGGTGCGGATCGTGAGTAACGAGGTCACATTGGCGGTAGCGCTGGAAAAGACGCCCCCGCCACCGCCCTCCCAGTATCGCCTGACGGTGTTGGCGGATCCTCCACAGGCGGTGACGCGGCTGCTGAATTCGCCAATTTCCTATCAGCCGGGCGTGCAATTGCCGCCGGGTGATTACCAGATCGAAATCGCCCTGGCCGGTTATGAAACCGCGCGGTTGCCGGTGCGGATCGTGAACAGCGACATCACGCTGCCGGTGAGTTTGAAAAAGATCGAACAGCCGGCAACTTACCGGCTGACTGTGCAGCCTGATCCAGTGACTGCCCAGGTACGGTTGGTGGATTCCAGTACTACCTATCAACCAGGCGTGCCGTTGGCGCCGGGCCGCTACACGGTCGAAGTCACGCAAGCCGGCTATGAACCGGCCTGGGTCACGGTGCAAATCGTGGATCGCGACGTGATGGCGCCGATCAAGCTGACCCCCAAGCCGGTGGAGCCCCCCAAACCGCAGTCATATCGGTTGACGGTGCAAAGTGATCCTGCCAATGCCCGGATCCGATTGCTGAACACCAAGGCTGCCTATGCGCCGGGCGTCGCGTTGCCGCCGGGTTCATACACAGTTGAGGTTTCCCAGGCGGGCTACGAGACGAAGCAAATCCCGGTGCGTATCGCCGACAGCGATGTAACGGTCCCGGTCGCACTGGTCAAGGAGGCGAAACCCCAGCAGTACCGGTTGACGGTGCGCACCGATCCTGCCAATGCGCGAGTACGGCTGGTCGGTACCAAAACCAGCTATAAACCGGGTGTCGCGCTGCCGCCGGGCACGTACACGGTGGAGGTTTCCCAAAAAGGCTATGAATCGCAGCGGGCTACGGCGCGGATCGTAGACAGCGACGCCACGATCGCAGTGACACTGGCCCGGTTGCCGGAACCCACGCAGTATCGCCTGACCGTACAGGCTGATCCGCCGGGCGCGCAGGTGCGCCTGCGCGGAACCAGAACCAGTTATCGGCCGGGGGTGGCGCTGCCACCGGGTTCATACACCGTCGAAGTTTCGCAGGCGGGTTATGAAACCAGACAGGTCCCGGTCCGGATCAGCGATGGTGATGTGACGCTGCCGGTGACGCTGAGCAAACGGGCCGAGCCAACCCAGTATCGGCTGACGGTGCGCACCGATCCGGCGGATGCCCGGGTGCGGCTGGTGAATTCGTCGTACACGTATCGTCCCGGCGTGTTGTTGCCTCCGGGCAGTTACGTCGTTGAAGTGACGGGACGCGGCTATGAAACCAAACGCGAGTCGGTGCGGATCAGCGATGGCGATGTGACGTTGCCGGTTGAATTGGAACAAAGGGCGGTAGCCACCGTGACGCCACCCCCTGCGTCATCGGCCCGTCCGGGTGAATGGCGAATCAGCGCGGTGTCTGCCGACGGTTCGCTGGGCGGTCCGGACCGGTCCGAGTTCATGCGGATGTTCGGTGGCTATGTCGGGCAAACGGTGACGCGCGGCACCCTGCTGAGTGGTGCGATGCGGTTCTACCAGTCCACCGGAATCACGCTCGGGTTCACGGTGCGGACCAGTGGATCGGGGACTGCCGAGTTGTCTGGCCGGGTGGCCCGGCGGGTTCGGCGCACCTATGAAAGCAACATTCCGATTATGACCCCCAGCCAGCTTGAAAGCTCCGGTTTCGGGGTTTCGGTTCAGTAACGCGGGAGGAATGCTATGGGTTTGCCCGAACATCTGGTCAGCCTGCCCCTGGATGAGCCGGTCTGGGATCGCTTTTTCAGCGTGTTTCCGCTGGTGCTGGTCGGGACGCGCGAGGAGGACGGCGGCCACGATCTGGCGCCCAAGCATCTGGCGATGCCGCTGAGCTGGGGCAACTGGTTCGGTTTCGTCTGCACGCCCCGGCATCGCACCTACCAGAACGCGGTGCGCACCGGCGCGTTCACGGTCAGCTATCCGCGCCCGGAACAGATAGTCGTCACCAGCCTGGCCGCCGCGCCGCGCTGCGGCGAGCATCAGGATAAGCCGGCGCTGCTGGCATTGCCCGTGTTCCCGGCCCAGGTGGTGGATGGCGTGCTGGTCGAAGGTTGCCACCTCTATCTGGAATGCCGGCTGGACCGCACCCTGGATGAACTGGATGGCAACAGCCTGCTGGTCGGGCGCGTCGTGGCGGTTCACGTTCACGCCAACGCCCTGCGCAATGATGATCGAGAAGACAACGAACTGGTTCACGACGATCCACTGTTCGCCTATCTGTATCCGGGTCGGTTCGCAGTGATCGACCGCAGCCAGGGTTTTCCCATGCCAGCGGGGTTTAAACGCTGAGATGACGACCGCGATTCAACTTCTCGATTTTCTGCGGGACCGGCGCGAGGATCTGGTCGGTTTCCTGGAGCGGCTGGCCCTGACGGAATCGCCGTCGGCCAGTCGCACGGCGCAACAGTCGGCGTTTGGCCTGCTGGCGGATGCGCTGGACGAGCTGTATTTCGATCCCCGCCTGGTGCCGGGTCGCGCCAGCGGCGGCCAGCTCTACGCCCGGCCACGGGAACGTCGCCGCCCTCAGCCGATCCAGTTGCTGCTCGGTCATATTGATACCGTCTGGCCGGAAGGGACGCTGGCGACCATGCCGGTGCAGCGGGAAGGTGACCGGTTGCGAGGACCCGGCGTGTATGACATGAAGGGTGGTTTAACCCAGATCGTGTTCGCGCTGCGGGCGCTGCGCGAGCTGGGGCTGGAAGCGCCGGTGACCCCGGTGGTGTTCGTCAATTCCGATGAGGAAATCGGCAGCCGTGAATCCACCCGGCAGATTCGCCGGCTGGCGCGCGTCGCCAATCGCGCCTATGTGCTGGAGCCTTCGCTGGGGCCGGATGGCCAGTTGAAGACTGCTCGCAAGGGGATTGGCCGCTTCACCCTGACCGTGAAGGGCAAGGCGGCCCATGCCGGCCTCAATCCGGAAGCCGGGGCCAGCGCCATTCTGGAACTGTCGCATCAAATTCAGCGCCTGTTCGCTCTCAACGATCCGGTGGCGGGGGTGACGGTCAACGTCGGCATGATTGACGGCGGGATCAATCCCAACGTGGTGGCGCCGGAAAGCCGGGCGGTGATTGACGTGCGGGTACCGACCCATGAGGCTGCCCAACGGGTGACGCAGGCGATTCACGGCCTGACGCCAGTGACGCCGGGCGTGAGCCTGAAGATCGAGGGTGCCCTGGGCCGCCCGCCAATGGAACGAACCCCGGAGGGCCAGCAACTCTGGGGTGTGGCGCAAAATCTGGGTCAGGAACTGGGACTGCATCTGGAGCAGGCTTCGGCGGGAGGTGGATCCGATGGCAACACCACCAGCCAGTACACTGCGACGCTGGATGGTCTGGGGCCAGTGGGCGATGGCGCGCACGCCCATCACGAGTTCGTGGTCGTGGATAAACTGATCGAACGCACCGCATTGCTGGCATTGCTGTTGCTGGAACCGCCGCTGGCCAGGCCGCGCTCGGCATGACCGCCCTGGTGCGGACCTCGCTCAGCCGCATCGCCCATCTCGACAGATTCGAGGTTGAACCGCTGTCCCGTGAGTACTGGGCCGATGGCGATTATGTGATCGGCGCGGTCACTGGTCTGCCGGGTCCAGGCGTCGGCATTGAACTGACCGATGGCCGGATGATGCAGGTGGACATCGGTGACCGGTTGCTGGGCGCGTTCGGAGTGCGGTTCGCTACCCTGGAGGCGACCGGAACGTGGGAAGCCATTGGCCCGGACGGGCGGATGGCCGCGATGACCGCGGCGGGCCTGTTCGGCAAGCTGACCTCCAAATCACCGTTGATTCCCACCCTCACCGAATTGCGCTATCGCGGTCACGTCCTGGCGGCGGGGCGCAAGGCCGTGATGCGCGATTTCGCCCTGCCGGACACCGGACGAACTTTTACCATCCCCGTATTGCTGATCATCGGCAGTTCGATGTCGGCGGGCAAAACCCGCTCGGCGCAGATCATTATCCGTCGGTTGCGGGCGCTTGGTCTGCGGGTGTTGGCGGCCAAGTTGACCGGGGCCGGCCGCTACCGCGATCTGCTGGCGATGCGCGACGCCGGTGCGGATCCCATCTTCGATTTTGTGGATGCGGGCCTGCCATCCACGGTTTGTCCAGCAGCGGATTACCGTCAGGCGGCCAGCGCGCTGCTGTCGCATATGGCGGCAGTCGCGGCCGATGTGGCGGTAATCGAGGCCGGCGCGTCGCCGCTGGAACCCTACAATGGCGACGTAGCGGTCGAGTTGCTGGAGCCGTGCGTGCGTCTGACGGTGCTGTGCACAGCCGATCCTTATGCGGTGGTAGGAATGATGCAGGCGTTTGGCCGCCGTCCCGATCTGGTGGCCGGGGTGGCCTGCAATACCGACGCCGGTCAGGCGCTGATCCACAAGCTGACCGGTCTGCCCAGCCTGCGTCTGCCGGACCCGGCGGCCCTGCCGGCGCTGGACGGGATGCTGCGGGAACGGTTCGTCTAGGGTTGCAGGATTAAGCCGATGCCCTGAAGAAGTTCAGCCGTAATGAATGATGCAGAAACTACCCTGCGGCTGGATATCGCCAACCGGCTGGATGCCCTGAACGAAGCGCTCGAGCGATTGGAAGCCTTCCTTGAGGCAGAGGGTGCGCCGCTGAAACTGGCCTATGTCGCCCGCCTTACGCTCGAAGAACTGGCCACCAACACGATCAAATACGGCTATGACAACCCTGATGAGCATCATATAGGCGTGGTGGTGCAGCTTGGATCGCCCGCCACGATGACGATTGAGGATGACGGGCACCCCTTCAACCCGCTGACCGACGCCCCGGAACCCGACTTGGCGGCCTCAGCCGAGGATCGCCCCATCGGGGGGCTTGGGCTTCACATGGTGAAATCCCTGACGGCTTCCCTGGACTACCAGCGCCAAGGCCATTACAACCGGCTCAGGGTGGTGTTTGCGGATGGGGATGGTGCTACGTAATGGCATCAACCTCGCTGGGGGTGGAGCTCGAAATGGCGGTGGCTGGCCGCACGGATGGCGCCTCCCATGCTGTCGGGCCATTTTTTGCCAATCTTCATGCAGTCAAGCGCGTGCGGAGGGAATCAGCCCGGATCAAGGTCGCTCATGATGGTCGCGATATCGCGGTGACCAGCGCGCTGGGTTGCACCTCGCTCGATAATGCCTTCAACAACGTCGAAAGCTCGATCGGCCCGGTCGGTGTGGGCGGGCTGAAGGCGCTGGATGCCTGGATACGCGCGGAACTCGAAGCGGTGCAGACCGCGCTTGCCGCCGAGGACGCGATGGTGCTCAATTTCTCCGAGCATCCCGCCCTGGCCATCACCGAGGAGATTTACCGGCGCATTCGCGCCCCCAAAGCGATCTATGACTACTGGGTGAAGTACCGCCGCTGGGATCACAAGGTTGGGATCGACGCCAAGGCGCAAAATAGCCCATGCACCGGTGTGGTGGTGGGCGACGCGGTTTTGGCGCTCAACATCGTGCTGGCGGCCAGCCCCGCATTCATCGCGCTGTTCGCCAACAGTCCGTTCGAGAATGGCCAATACGCGGGTTACCGCGAAAATCGCCTCACCTTGTGGCCGCGCATGTTCCGCCATGCCCGTTTTGCCGCCGATGATCGCCTGCATCGGGCGCCTTCGCGCGCCTTTGCCGATCTGCGCGACTATTTCGAATGGATGTTCGGCGAGGGATCGGCTATGCACCTGGCGCCCAGCCAGCCGGAAGGCGGCGACTACAAGGAACCGGTTGACCCGGTCCGGGTAGAGGGAAATCCCTCGCTGCTCACCTTTCTGCACGGCCAGCAGTGGCCGGTGCGCCGCTGCCGCGACGGCCGTCGGATGCTGATCCGACCGGCGCTGGCTCATCTGGCGTTCCAGCAGTTTGCTCATTTTCTTGATGCGCGCATTCGCTTTGGTTTCATGCGCGAACCATCGCTTGATGCGTTCTTCGCGGCCTGGGATCAGCCCTTCGGGTTGGAACAACTGTTCGAGTCCTGCCTTTCCTATTGCTACATCGAAGGGCGCGCGCCGGGCGCCAATTTCGCCGATCGCCCGCTTCTCGACGAAGCCGGCCCGGAGGTGGCCGCCTCGGTAGCCATTGCGCCCAGCGCCCTACAGGCCGGCCTGTTGCGGGACCCCCTGGCTGCCTGGCGCTGGCTGGCGCGCTGGCCCTGGGAGGCCTTGCCCGCCCTGCGCGAGGCGGCGATGCGCGACGGCGTCGCCGGCAGGGCCGGGCCGCTGTCGGTGCGCGCTTTGTGCAACCAGGTGCTGGAGATGGCGGGGCGGGAGCTGTCCGCCGATGAGGCGTGGATGCTGGCTTATCCACGGCACGTGTTAAAAAGCGGGCGTACCGGTGCCGATCGGGCGCTGGCCGCCTATGACGCCCTTTCAGGCAGCCCGGGCCAGCGGATGACACGTCTGATCAAGGCGCGGGAAGCGCTGTTTTTTCCCTCAGGCAGGCCCCCGTAACGGGACTGATCGGACGATATGCACACCATTCGGCGGGTACACTCGATCAAGGCCCGAATTTTCCTGGCCGTAACCCTCGTCGTTGCCGCGGTGGCGGGGATCGTGATGAGTTCTTCGCGGCATGTGCTGGAACAGGACAGCATTGCCTCGGAGGAACGCTCCATGCGCAATGTCCTGAAGCTCGTCGAAGACAACATCCGGGGACGTTATCGCAGCCTGCTGAAGGACAAGGTGGCTACGGTGCAGGCGGATAAGCAGCAGTTCCGGGAATTCAACAGCATGGTCCGGGTCACGCTGGATCGCTTTGCTGGGCTGGCTGATCGCCGGGTGATGAGCGCGGCCAGAGCGCGCACGCTGGCCCTGCAATGGCTGTCAGGCGCCCGGCCGGTTAATGGCGATTTCCTGCTGGTTTTCGATCGCGAGCACCGGGTGCTGGTTTCGCCCAATCCCAGCCAGCGCGGGCAGGTCATTGATCAGGTCGTTGACATCAAGGGCCGCAGCGTGGCGCGCGCGGCGCGCGACGAGATCATCCGGTTTAATGACAGCTTTTTGTCCTTCCTGTGGCCGGAGGCCGGAGGGGGGACGAGCGCCAAGTTTGGGCATTTCTTCGGCTTTCCGCGCTGGCAATGGGTGATCGGCGCTATCGGCGATGTGAACCGGGTAGAAGTCGAGGCACAGCGCCAGCTTACCCAACTGCGCACCGAACTGGCCGATACCCTGCCCCTTATTGTGACCGGCGGGAACGCTGCGGTATTCATCTTTGATGGCCAGGGAAAAATGGTGGTCCCTCCCCGGGATACCCCCTACCTGGGGGCTATGACCGATGAGATGCGTGCTGCGCTCATGCGCCTGGCGCGGCAAATGACGGGCGACGCGATGCTGAACGTGACGACGGCGAGCGGTCAGGAACTGGTGGGTCGCGCCAGCTATATCAAGCCGTTTGACTGGTATATCGCCGCGCTGGCTTCACGCGACGCCCTGCGCGAGCCTGCCCGCAAGCTGGTCGCCGGTCAGGCGGGTATTTTTCTCGGGGCGCTGGCGGTCGGGTTGATCCTGGCCTACTTCTTTGCCCACCGCATTGCGTTACCGCTCAATCGGCTGTCGGTCCACGCGATGCGGTTGCCTGAGACCGATTTTTCGGCCAGCGATCCGGTAAGCTCCGGCGCCGTGGAACTGCCGGTCGGTCGGCGCGACGAAGTCGGGCGACTCGCCCAGGCCTTCGTGTTCATGGAGAACAGTCTGTATACCAACGTGCGCCAGTTAATGCAGGCGGTATCGGTGCGCGAACGGATTGAAGGCGAACTCAAGGTAGCCCGCGACATCCAGATGGACCTTCTGCCCAAGGTGTTCCCGGCGTTTCCCAATCACGCCGAGGTGGATATCCATGCCCTGGTCGTTCCGGCCAGGGAGGTGGGCGGCGATCTGTACAATTTTTATTTCCTCGATGAGCATCGCCTGTGCTTTACGATTGGTGA
Organism: uncultured Candidatus Competibacteraceae bacterium; assembly: GCA_937872125.1. GTDB lineage: Bacteria > Pseudomonadota > Gammaproteobacteria > Competibacterales > Competibacteraceae > Contendibacter. The sequence continues at coordinate 19,114 of CALMNY010000384.1, forward strand.
TGTATCCGGTAAGGGGGCGCCAGCGGCGTTGTTTATGACCATCGCCATGACGTTGATTCGGGTGGCCTCCGATCACCAGTCCGACCCGGCCCGGATCGCGGATGAGGTCAACGCTAATCTCAGTCGCGACAACCCCAACTGCATGTTTGTCACCCTGGTAGTTGGGGTGCTGGATGTGCGTACCGGGCAGGTGAATTATGTTAATGCCGGGCACAATCCGCCCCTGGCCTTGCGCCGGCGCGGCGCAATCCAGGTTCTGTCGGCGCGCAGTGGGCCAGCGGTTGGCGTCGTGGAGGGCGTTTAATTCACTTTGCTCGAAACGTTACTCGAACCCGGGACTGCCTGCTCATCTACACCGACGGGGTAACCGAGGCCATGGACCCGGCTGGCCATCTGTACGGCGACGAGCGGTTACGCCAACTGATGACGCACTGTACGGAACTGGCCGCCGAACCGGTGGTTGACCAGATCATGCGTGATGTTCGCCACTATGCCGGCGAAGCCGAACAGTCCGACGACATTACCGTGCTCGTGGTTCGTTACTGTGGGTTGGAGCAAATCCGTAAGGAAGCCTGAAATGGTGAAATTGGTATTACGGTGGCTGCTGGCCAGTGTGGTGTTCCTCGCGCTGGGCGTGGTCCCGGTGACGGCGGCTGATACCCAACGGTTTTCTACCGCACCGAAAGCCAAAGCGCAGGGCAAATGGCGCATCGGGTACTACGAAGGCGGGCAGTATCCCGACTACGAGGTGATTCTGAAGGCTGTTGTGCGGGGTTTGATTGAGCTCAAGTGGATGAATCCGCTGGAAATGTCAGCCGACAATAACCCGGCCCCGGGTGGCTTCTGGAATTACCTCGCTAACAATGCCGTCAGCAACTACCTCGAGTTCGTTCCCGATGGCTATTACAACGCCGGCAATTTTGACCCCAAGCTTCGCCCCGAGGTGCGCGAGCGCCTGATCAAGCGCCTCGCGGAGCAGGGCGATATTGACCTGATGATCGCCATGGGCACCTGGGCGGGACAGGACCTCGCCAATGATCGCCATCATGTGGCTACTGTGGTGGCGTCGACCAGCGACCCGATTGGTTCGGGCATCGTCAAAAGCGCCGAAGATTCCGGATTGAATCACCTGCATGCCAAGGTTGAGCCTGATCGCTATGCCCGCCAGATCGAACTGTTTCACGACATCATCCGCTTTCACCGGCTGGGAGTAGTGTTTGAAGATACGCCCGAGGGGCGCACCTACGCTGCGGTTGATGCCATTGAACGCACCGCCGCCGCCAGGGGGTTCGAGGTAGTGCGGTGTACCGCTCCGTTCAGCGGCGTGGCGCAGGAAGAGGCGGAAAGCCGGCTGACGGTCTGTTACGAACAGATCGCCGCTACCGCCGATGCGGTCTATCTCACCGTACACCGTGGCCTGAACGCACAGTCACTGCCGCGCGTCGTCGCTGCGCTTGTCGCCGCGCAACGGCCATCGTTTTCGATGCTGGGCGAGAGCGAGGTCAAGCGCGGCGTATTGATGAGCGTAGCGCAAGGCAACTATAGCTATGTCGGTCATTTCCATGCCGAGACCCTGGCCCGCATCTTCAATGGCGCCCAACCCCGCGCGCTTTCGCAAGTGTGGCTGGCGCCGGCCAAAATTGCGCTCAATCTGAAGACCACTGAACTGATTGGCTATAACCCCCCGGTTGATATCCTTCTGGCCTGCGACGAAATTTACCCGACCATCGAGCCATAGGATTCGGTGAGAAGGGGCGCGGCCGCCGTGGGTTTGGAGGACTCTCGTGATCGCTGTCCATCGCCTGTCGCGACCCGTTGCCGGAGCCTTGCGCCTGTTTTTCGCCTTTTTCGCTGTGCTGCTGCTGACGCTGGCGCTCAATGGCGGGCTGACGCTGGGCGCCTTGTACAAGGTGCAGCTCGAATCGGTCTCGGCTGTGGTGCGGGTGGTCGGCCACGACTGGGCCTTGCGTATCCAGGGGGCGATCCGCTTCGGCAAGCCTATCGAGCAGTTCTATGGGCTGGAGACTACCCTGGCTGAAATCCAGCACGACCTGCCCGTGGTGGCTACGGTAGCGGTCACCGATGCGGCGGGTCGAGTACTGAGCGCACGGGGCGAGCGGCTGAGGGACGGCGCTCTGGCCCAAGCGATTGAACGGAGCCGGACGGCGCCAGCGGGGTCCACGTACAAGATCGATGGAGGTTATTGCCTGGTATTTCCGATCAAGGGCCGCGATGGCCAGACGACTGGCGCGCTGGTCATGGTGGTCAAGGAAACCGCGATTGCCCAGGCTCTTGAAAACCACTTCGAACGCAACCTGATGGTGCTGGTCCTGGTGGCGCTGGCCGCTTCGGCCGCCTTGCTCGTGGGGATGATCATGTTCAATCCGCTGCGCGGCGACGCCCCGCCTTCGGGCTGGCGCCTGTTTGCGCTGCCGATAGCCGTGATGGTGCTCGCCCAGGGTGGGTATGCCTGGGATAGCATCGAAACCTTCCACCGTCAGTATCTGGACACCGTGAAGGAGACTACGGAGATTTCCCTCGGGCGGTTGGCGCGCGATCTCAATCGGCTCTTTGACAAAGGTGTGAAGATTGATCGCCTAGTCGGCATCGAGGAACCCTTCCGGCGCGTTATGGACAACGTGACTGAAATCGGTTTCATGGAAATTCGCGCCGGTCACGATGAGGTGTTGTACCGGGTCCATCGCGGCGGCCGCCTGGAGCGCGGCGTGGCGCCAAGTCCGCTACTGCCGGCCTTTGACCTGACCGCCGATCTCCAGCAGTCAGTGGATGGTGAACGGCTGCGGCTGGGCAGCCTGCGCCTTCGCCTGGAGGCCAGCACCATTGCCGCCAGCGCCCGCCAGCGGCTGTTGGATTCGGGTACGGTGACGCTGGTTTCAACACTGTTTGTCGTCGAACTTTTGATGTTGCTGGCCGTGCTCGTGCGCCAGCAACCGGCGCTGGCCACCCGAACGGGCGAAGCCCCACGGGTGATCGCCGATGGCCGCCACTTGCTTGGGCGGCCGAGCGCTTTCCTGCTGCTGTTTGCCTGGGCGTTGCCGTTGTCGTTCATTCCCTTGCGGATGCGCGAGATCTATAGCCCGGTGGCGGGACTGCCCCTGCACGTTGTGTTGGCCTTGCCCCTGTCCGTGGAAATGCTGTGCGCCTTGATGACCGCGCTTCTGGCCGGCGCGCTCACCGACCGGCGAGGCTGGCATGTGCCGGTCCTCGCCGGCATAGGCGTCACCATCGCTGGCGAGTTGTTGTCCATGCGGGCTGAAAGTGTTTGGTCTTTCACCCTTGCCCGGGCCGTGGTAGGCGCGGGCTACGGATTGGCCTGGATGGGCATTCAGGGGTTCGTCTTCGTGTGGGCGACGCCCCAGACGGTTGCCCGTGGCGTCGCCCATTTGGTAGCTGGCATTTTTGCCGGCCATATCTGCGGCAGCGCGGTCGGGGCGATGCTGGCGCAACAGATCGGCTATGTTCCCGTATTCGGCATCAGCGCCGGATTGAGCGTCCTGCCTGGACTGTTCGTGCTGGTGTTCATGCGCCATTACTTTGGCAACCCGGCCAGCGACCTGGCGGCGGGTCCACCCTCGCGCCGTCTGGATCTGGCCAGCATGGCGCAGTTGTTGCGCGACCCTGATTTCGTCTGGTTGCAACTGGGCAGCGTAGTGCCGTTTTCAGTGGCTCAGGTTGGCCTGTTGTACTTCACCCTGCCGCTGTTTCTGACCGATGAGGGATTCAGCCAGGCGACGGTCGGTCGTATCCTGATGATCTATGGGCTGACAGTGATCTATCTCGGACCGTTCCTCGGCCGCTTCGTGGATGCGGCGCACAGCAAGAAGACGTTTATCGTGCTCGGAGGGCTGATCGGTTCGGGCGGGATGATCTACCTCTATGTTGACCAGAGCCTGTTCGCCATAACGCTGGCGGTGTTCGCCCTCGGTGCGGCAAGTTCGCTGGCCGGGGCAGCCCAGTCGGCTTTTGCCCTTAACCTCGATGCGGTCGCCAAGACGGGCATAGGCAAGGCCATGGGGGTACAGCGCGCGGCCGACAAACTCGGCCAGATGCTCGGCCCGTTGTTGGTCGGCGCTCTGTTTGCTTCGGTAGGCGCGGCTTCGGGACTGGCGATTACCGGTGCGCTCTATCTAGCGGCCACGTTGTTGTTTTTAGCCGTCGCGCATTCACCCGGCAACGAGGGCGCGGTGTGACCCGGGGAACGGGTCAGCGTTTCGCTGGCTCGTTGCTGCTACGCCTGAGTGATTGGGTTACCGCAGTTGCTGAAGGGCAGCTTCTTCATTTTCGCAAATCCGGACGATGGTGTTGAAACCGGACAGGTTAAAGACCTCCGCGACAGCATCGCTCAGCCCGGCCAGCAGCAGTCTGCCATTCCTGGCTTTGACCTGTTTGGCGGCCATGAGAATGCTCCGCAGACCGGCGCTGCTGATGTATTCAAGTCTGTTTAGTGCTATGACAAAGTCCAGGCGGTCGGACGTCATCCGTTCTCTGAAGAATTTGTCAAAAGCCGGTGCGGTTACTGCATCCATCCTCCCGGTGACCTCGATGATGGTAATAGTGCCTAACTGACGGCTGTTGATTTCCACGGCTGACCTCTCGTGATTATGGGCAAAAAGAGTGCTTTTACGCCTGCGGGTGGATGGGACGAAGATTGCCATCATCGCCGTTGTCTGGATTTCAGCAGTAACCTTACTCGCGACTCGCGACTCGCTACTCCCTGGGATAGCCGGGATGATCGATCATCGCAGTATGATCGCCACGCACGATGGGCAGGTAGCGGGGTTTCCAGGACCGCGACCGGAGATAGGTGTCGAGGTCGCGTCCCGCCAGATCGGTCTTGCCGGCTACGCCTTCTTTCAGCGCCTGGCCGATCACCCGCGCCGCTACCCGGATGCTGACCTCGCGCAGCTCGCGCACCGGGGGATAAATCCGGCCGGTTTGCAGGTGGGCAGCGGCAGTGTAATCCGCCAGGGCATAGGCGGCTTCCAGCACCATGCCGTCGGTAATCTCGCGGCACTCCGCCAGAATCGCGCCAAACCCCAGGCCGGGGAAAATGAACGCGTTGTTGCCCTGACCGATGTGATGCATCTGATCGTCCCGCACCACGTCGGGGAACGGGCTGCCGGTGGCGACGATGGCCCGCCCGTCGCTCCAGTCAATGATGTCTTCCGGCA
>CALMNY010000385.1 GCA_937872125.1 uncultured Candidatus Competibacteraceae bacterium
CCCTCGCCCGTCACCTCGGTCATGCGGCCATCGCTGCTGCCGATGGTCACCGACATGGCGACCGGCTGCCCGTCGCGCAATACCCAGATTTGCCGCACTGCACTCCGGGCGCCTCTGGCGTTCCCGGATTGTCTCCTCGGAGCCAAACCCCGGGGCGGGCGGGGCAGCAGGCTGGCCACTAGCCCGCCACCGCTGCTGGACTGGGCATCCGGCGGTGGCGGCGGCGTAAAGCGCAGCGCCGCATTTGGAACGAGCAGCACGTTTTCCCGTTCAGTGGCGACGATTTCCGCCGTCGCAGTCATGCCAGGCCGCAGACTGAGGTCGCCGTTGTCCACGTTGAGAATGGTCTTGTAGGTCACCACGTTGTTCACCTTCTCCGCGCCGAACCGCACCTGCTGGATGCGGGCGGGATAGCTCCGGTTGGGATAGGCGTCCACGGTGAACGTGGCCGACTGCCCTTCGTGAACCTGGCCGACGTCGGCTTCGTCCACGTCCACCTGCAATTCCATTTGCGCCAGATTTTCGGCCAGGGTGAACAACACCGGCGCTTGCAGCGAGGCGGCCACGGTCTGGCCCGGCTCCACCTTGCGCGCGAGCACCACGCCGTCAATCGGCGAGCGCATGGAGGCCTTGGCCAGATCGGTTTCGTTGGTGCGCAACGTGGCGCGCGCCTCCTCGACCGCCGCCCGCGCGGCGACTTCATCGGCGCTGGCGCGTTCCGCCGTCGCCTCGGCGGCTTCGAGTTCGGTCGGCGCGGGCACCTTGCCGCCGCTCAGTTTGGCGACCTGCCGCAGCCGTCCGAGATTGGCGCGCGCTTCCTTGACCGTCGCCACCGCTTGCAGCACCTTGGCCTCGGCCGACGCCAGCGCGGCCCTGGATTTCGCGATCTGATTCTGGAGCTTGGTCACGTCCAGCCGGGCGAGCACTTGCCCTTTTTTAACCCGGTCGTTGTCGTCCACCAGGACCGTTTCGATGGTGCCGGACAACTCGCTGCCGACATCCACCTGATTGATCGGCTCCAGCTTGCCAGTCGCCGACACCGTGACGCGCAGGTTGCCCCGGCCAAGCGGTTCGGTCTGGTACTGGGGCGCGGCCTGGGTCTCGGCCCTGGAGTGGAAATACGCCCACCCGCCGGCAGCCAGCCCGGCCAATAAGGCGAGCGCGACCAGCCAGCGCAGAACCTTGAAGCGACCACGCGCCGGCTTCGCTTGGATGATTTTCGCCAGTTGGGGATCCGTGACGGAGGTTGTGTCGTTCATGACGAGATTCCTTGCGCGTGAGCGGCGATGGGATTGGCGGGGTCCGGCGACCAGCCGCCGCCCAGCGCCTTGTAAAGCTGAATCAACGTCTTGACCCCATCGGCTTCGCTGAGCACGAGCTTGTCTTCGACGGTCAGCACGGTGCGTTCCGTATCCAGCACGGTCTGGAAATCGCTGAGGCCGGCGCTGTAGCGGTGCCGGGCCAGCCGGGCGGCCAGCCGGGCGGCATCAACCGCTTCGCGCAGATGGTTCTGCCGCTGGCGGGTATTGGCCAGGGCGACCAGGGCGTTTTCGACCTCGCCCAGCGCGTTCAATACCGTGGCTTCGTAATTGACCCACGCCTGTTCCTGTACGGCGGTCTGAATGTTGACCTGCTGGCGGATGCGTCCGGCGTTGAAAATCGGCGCAGCGAGGCTGCCCAGTACGCTCCCCGCCACCGCGTCGCCGCTGGACAGCGCGCCGACGGTCAGCGCTTCCAGACTCAACGACCCGCCCAGGCTGAAATTCGGATACGCCTGCGCTTCGGCCACGCCGATTCGCGCGGTTTCCGCCGCCAGCCTGCGTTCGGCGACGCCCACGTCGGGCCGCTGGCGCAATGTATCCGCGGGAATGCCCACCGTCACCCGCGCGGGGATCCTGGGAATCCCGCCCGGTTGGGCCAACCGCTCGGCCAAAGCGCCCGGCGGCTGGCCGAGCAGGATGGCCAGGCGCTGTTCGGCCTCGGCGCGGCTGGTTTCGAGGCTGGGAATTTGCGCCTGGGTCTGTTCCAGATTGGCGCGGGCCTGCTCCACGTCCAGCGTGCTGGTCAAGCCGGCTTGCGCCCGCCACTGGGTCAGTTGCAGGGTTTCCGCCTGCGAAGCAGCGTTAGCCCTGGCGATGTCCAGCGCCGCCTGGGAAGCGCGCAGTTCCACGTAGTTGATCGCGGCCTCGGCGGCCAGCGACACCTGGACATCGCGCAGGCTGGCTTCGCTGGCTTCCAGATCGGCCTGGGCGGCTTCCACGCTGCGCCGGAGACCGCCGAATATGTCCAGTTCCCAACTGGCGTCAAACCCGGCGCTGAACCGGTTGGCCGTCCCGCCGCCCCCGGATTCGCCGCTGGCCTTCACCCGCCGTCCCGCCGCCGAGCCGGAAACCGTCGGAAACAGCTCCGCCCCGGCCAGCGCGCGCCGGGCGCGAGCCTCGCGCAATTTCGCCTGGGCGGTGCGGAGGTCGAGACTGGTTTGCAGGGCCTGTTCGATCAGCCCGGTCAGGGTCGGATCGTCGAGTTGCCGCCACCAGTTCGCCAGGTCCGTCGGCGCGGTGGGCATGACAGCCACCTTTGCCGCCGCCGCGCCGCGCCAGGTCGCCGGCGTCGCCCGTTCGGGCGCGGCATAGTCCGGGCCGACCGCCGCGCAACCGGCCAGCAGAATTGCCGTCAGCAAACCGGCGCTGCGCCGGAATCGCCGGGCGGAAGTTGCGCGAATAGGTGCAGTCACCGTCTTTCTCCTGGTTGCCAAGGGATATTCTGTAGGGACACGGCGGCGCCGTGTCCTTTTTGGCCCCTGGGGTCACCGTTTTGTAGGGACACGGCGCCGCCGGGTCCCTACGGGGGTCACCGCATCTCAAACAGTTCCTGATGAAAGCGGGCGCCGGGCAATCCCAGCGCGGTCAAATCCCGCTTCAGCGCCTGGCCAAATCCGGCCGGTCCGCAAAACCACACATCAGCCTCGCGCCAGTCGGGTACGGTCTGGCAGATTCGTTCCGCGTTCAACCGACCATCGCGCTCGTCCCACAACACGTGCAGGGGAACCTTGGCGGCTTGCGCGTCGCGCTCCAGCAGGCTGATGGCCTCGGCATCATAGACCGCCGTGGTGTGAAACAGGTCAATCGCCCTGCCATCGCCCTGTCGAGCCAGGGTCTTCAGCCGCGAGATGAACGGCGTAATCCCGATGCCGCCGCCCACCCAGATTTGCCGTGGCGACTCCCCCTGGAAGTTGAACTGTCCGTAGGGGCCTTCCACGGTGACCGGGTTCCCGACGCGCAGGCGATCCGCCAGGGTGCGCGTATAGTCGCCCAGAGCCTTGATGATGAACTGAATCCGGCCGTCGCCGGTCCAGGCCGACGAAATCGTGAACGGGTGCGGTCCCTCGTCCTCGTGCAGAGTCACGAATGCGAACTGCCCCGCATCGTGACCCGACCAGCGCCCCTTGAGCTGAATGCCGACTTCGACGACGTTCAGAGCGTCGTGGCGGACGATGGACGCCACTTCTCCCGTGACCTTGCGGCTCGTCGCCACGCGCCGAAACAGCACCAGGAGGGCGGCCACAGTGCCAGCAGCCATCAACACGGCCATGACGGGTCCCAGCACGCCGCTCCAGTAGTCGAATTTCAGCAGGACCACCGCGTGCCAGACCAGCGCCAGGTAGGCCACGGCCAGCAGGTGATGGATTTTAAAGAAATGGCGGTACGGAAAGCGCTTGATCAGGGCCAGAACCATCAGCGCCAACGCCGCGTAAAACGCCCATTCGCCGATGCTCTCGGCCAGATGGCGCTGGTCCAGAAAGAACTGCTGGATCAAATCCGCCGGCAAGGCGGGTCGGGGCGGGCGCACCGGGCGCTCCAGCAACCCCCAGCCCACCAGCCATTTGGGTCCCTGGGCCATCAGCCAGTGAGTCACGGACAGCGCCAGCCCCGAAATGCCCAGCCATTTGTGCAGGCGGTACATCTTGTCGAGGCCGCCCAGATACGGTTCGAGCACGACGGGGCGAACGGCCAGCAGCATCGCCACGCTCATGACGCCGATGCCCAGCACGCCGGTGTATTGCATCAGCACCGCCCGCCAACTGAACAGGCCGCTCAGGCTCGACCAGTCGGTCTGATCGGTGAACCACCAGAGACCTGTGAGCAGCAGCAGGTAAATCCAGAACATGCGTTTTATGGGTTGCATTTAACACTCCTGTTCGCCGGTTTCCAGAGGCGCTATGAGAATGCCGCCACTGTACCCCCGGCATCCGTAAATGCGGGTTAGCGTCGTGTAAAGAAAGGTAAAGACGGGCAAAAACAGGTAAATGCGCTTGGTTGTCGGGTGGGGATCGCTATCATGATCGTCATGAACGGCAAATGAAGCGGTTGACGGCGATGATCCGGGTGTTGCTGGTGGACGACGATGTCGAGTTGGGCGAGATGCTGACCGAATACCTCGAACGCGAGGGTTTCGGCGCGACGGCCGTGGCGGACGGCGAAGCGGGCGTGCGCGGCGCGCTGTCGGGCGAATACGGCATCGTGGTGCTGGACGTGATGATGCCGCGCCTGAACGGCATCGAAGCCTTGCGCCGCATCCGCGCGCAGGACAGCCGCCTCCCGGTGCTGATGCTCACCGCCAAGGGGGACGACGTGGACCGCATCATCGGCCTCGAACTCGGCGCGGACGATTACGTGCCCAAACCCTGCACCCCGCGCGAGTTGGTCGCACGCATCCGGGCCATTCTGCGGCGCACCCAGGCGCAGGAGGAGTCGGTCAGCCCGCCGTCCGGCCCGCTGACGGTGGGGGGGCTGACGCTGTGGCCGGAAAAGCGCAGCGCGGAATGGAACGACGCCCCGCTCGACCTGACCAGCACCGAATTCAATCTGCTGGAAGTGCTGGTTCGCAACGCGGGGCGGGTGGTGAGCAAACAGGAGCTTTCGGAACAGGGCCTGGGCCGCCCGCTGGCCCGCTACGACCGGGGCATTGACGTCCACCTGAGCAGCATCCGGCACAAACTCGGCCTGGACGGCGAAGGGCGTTCGCCGATTCAGACCGTGCGCGGCGTCGGCTATCAGTACGTCCGGGAGTGACCGCCATGGGCCGGCTGTTCTGGAAATTCTTTTTCGCGTTCTGGCTGGCGCTGCTCGCAGCCAGCGGAGGCGTGGGCGCGGCGGTCTGGTTGCACCAGCAGACGCTCGACGAGCGCGGCCAGGAATTGGCCAGCGGGCCGCGCACGGCGTTTCTGGTCAACGCGACGGCGGCAACGCTCCGGCACGGCGGCATGGCGGCGCTGCGGAGCTTGCTGGAAGAGTGGCGTGAGCGGGGCCAGAGTGGCGCACGCGTGTATGTGGTGGACGATGCCGACCAGGAGTTGCTGGGTCGGGCCGTTCCCGCCGAGGCGCTGGCGCAGGCCCGCCGACTGGCGCAGGAAGACTCGGAGCAGCGCATTGCCCACCTGGAGAGCGTGGACCAGCGGCAATACCTGTTTTTCATTCCCACCCAAAGCAACATGGCGCGGCATAGTCCCCCGCCATCGCCCCTGTTGCCGATCAGCATCGGCATTCTGGCCAGTCTCGGCTTCAGTGCGCTGCTGGCCTGGTATCTGGCGAAACCGATCCGCCATTTGCGTAGCGCATTCGATGCGGTGGCAGTGGGGAAGCTCGACACCCGGATCGGGCCGCGAATGGGCCGGCGGCGCGATGAAATCGCCGATCTGGGGCGGGATTTCGACCGCATGGCCCACCAACTGCAAATTCTGCTCGGCTCCCAGCGGCGCCTGCTGCACGATGTTTCGCACGAACTGCGCTCGCCGCTGGCGCGGTTGCAGGCCGCGATTGGTCTGGCCCGGCAACAACCGGAGAAGCTGGACGCCTCGCTGGATCG
>CALMNY010000386.1 GCA_937872125.1 uncultured Candidatus Competibacteraceae bacterium
GGGCTGGACGGGCTGGCCATCGTGCCGACCGCCATGGTCGCCGGGGCGCTGGCGGTGTTTTGCTACGCCTCCGGCAACCGAATCTTCGCCGACTATCTGGGCATTCCCCACGTGCCCGGCGTGGGCGAAATGATGGTGTTCTGCGCGGCGATGGTGGGGGCCGGGCTGGGCTTTCTCTGGTTCAACGCTTATCCGGCTCAGGTGTTCATGGGCGACGTCGGCGCGCTGGCGCTGGGCGCGGCGCTGGGCGTGGTGGCGGTGGCGGTGCGCCAGGAACTGGTGCTGTTCGTGATGGGCGGGGTGTTCGTGATGGAAACCGTGTCGGTCATCCTGCAAGTGGCCTCGTTCAAGCTGACCGGCCGGCGCATCTTCCGCATGGCTCCGCTGCACCACCATTTTGAACTGAAGGGCTGGCCGGAACCCAGAGTCATCGTCCGCTTCTGGATCATCACCATCATGCTGGTGTTGATCGGCTTGGCGACGCTGAAGATTCGCTGAAGGCGAAAGGCGAAAGGTTAAGAAAACGTATGCGGCAACTGGAATTGGCAGGTATGACGCTGGTGGTCGGACTCGGCAAGAGCGGCTTGTCCGCTGCGCGGGCGTTGCATGCGCTGGGCGCGACGTTCGCCGTGACCGACAGCCGCGCTGATCCGCCGGGACTGGCGGCGCTACGGGAAGAATTTCCCGACGCGCCCTGCTATCTGGGCGGTTTTGACCCGGCGGTGTTCGCGGGCGCAACGCGGCTGCTGGTCAGTCCGGGAGTGGCGATAGCAACGCCAGTCATTGCCGAGGCGACGGCGCGCGGTGCGCCGGTCTGGGGCGACATCGAGTTGCTGGCCCGGTTGACCGAAGTTCCCGTTGCGGCCATCACCGGCTCCAACGGCAAGAGCACGGTCACTACCCTGCTGGGGTTGATGGCGGAGCGGGCCGGGGTTCGGGCGGCGGTGGGCGGCAATCTCGGCACGCCGGCATTGGAATTGTGGTTGCACGACGAACACAATGCCGGCGCAGCGCCCGCACTGTACGTGCTGGAACTGTCCAGTTTTCAGTTGGAGACCACCTACAGCCTGAACGCGCGGGTGGCGACGGTGTTGAACCTCAGCCCGGACCACATGGACCGTTACGCCAAACTGGACGACTACATCGCCGCCAAGCGACGGGTATTTCGGGGCGATGGGACGATGGTGGTCAACGCCGACGATCCGGTGGTGATGGCGATGGTCGAACCGGGCCGCCAGGTGGTGCGTTTCACCCTGGCCGAGCCGGGCGCCGGCGAGTTTGGATTGCGCCAGGAAGCTGGCGAAACCTGGCTGGCCTACGGCCCGGAATGCTGGATCGCCGCCTCGGAATTGAAAATCAGCGGTGATCACAATCTGGCCAACGCGCTGGCGGCGCTGGCCATGGGTCACGTGCTGGGTTTGAGCCGGGAGGGAATGCGGGCGGCGCTGCGCGAATTTACCGGCCTGGCGCATCGCACCGTGCTGGTGCGGGAACGCGGCGGCGTGCGCTGGTTCGACGATTCCAAGGGCACCAACGTCGGCGCGACAGCAGCGGCGGTGCGCGGCGTGCCAGGCCAGGTCGTGCTCATCGCGGGCGGCGACGGCAAAAATCAGGATTTCAGCCCGCTGCGGGCGGCGCTGGCCGACAAGGCGCGAGCCGTGGTGCTGATCGGCCGCGATGCGCCGCTGATCGCCGCCGCACTGGGCGACAGTGTTCCGCTCCAGGTCGCGGCGGATATGGAGGCGGCGGTGGCGGTAGCGGCGCAACTGGCCCAGCCGGGCGATAGCGCGCTGTTGTCGCCAGCCTGCGCCAGTTTTGACATGTTCAGCGGTTACGAAGAACGTGGCGCGGTGTTCGCCGCTGCGGTGCGGAGATTGCCCGAATGCTAAGCGCCGCCGCCAGTATTCCCACGAACCGAAATCACAAGCTGCCGCTGGCCGGCGAGGGGCGGGCGGTGTTGCCGTTTCCCGATCCCTGGGTGCTGGTTTCCGCCCTGCTGCTGCTGGCGCTAGGCCTGCTGATGGTGACTTCGGCTTCGATGCCGATTGCGGACCGCCAGACCGGTCAGCCGTTTTATTTCCTGTGGCGTCAGGGCCTGTTTGCGGGGTTTGGCCTGCTGTTGGCCGGGGTGGTCTTCCAGATTCCGGTAGCGCGCTGGCGGCAAGCCGGGCCACTGCTGCTGCTGGCGGCGGTGGGTTTGCTGGTCCTGGTGCTGATTCCGGGCATCGGCAAAGAGGTGAACGGCAGTACGCGCTGGATCGGCGTTGGCCTGATTAATGTCCAGGTGTCGGAAATCGCCAAGCTGTTTGCCCTGATCTACGTCGCTGGCTATCTCAAACGGCATGGCGAGGAATTGCGAACCGCCAATTTTCGCACCTCGGCGCTGGCGCTGTTCCGGCCCATGGTGGTGCTGGGGGTGCTGGCGGTGCTGCTGCTCTTGGAGCCGGATTTCGGCAGCGTGGTGGTGCTGATGGCGACTGTGCTGGGCATGGTGTTTCTGGCCGGCGTCAATCTCTGGCAGTTTGGCGGTTTGCAGGTCGGGACCGTGGCGGTGATGGCGGTGTTGATCGTGTCCTCGCCCTACCGGCTGGAGCGGGTTTTAAGCTTTCTCAATCCCTGGGCGAACCCGGAAACCACCGGCTACCAGTTGGTCCATTCGCTGATCGCCATCGGGCGCGGCGAGTGGTTCGGGGTCGGGCTGGGTTCCAGCGTGGAGAAACTGTTTTATTTGCCGGAAGCCCATACCGATTTTCTGTTCGCGGTGCTGGCCGAGGAACTGGGGCTGATCGGCATCCTGATCGTCATCGCCCTGTTCATGACTCTGGTGTGGCGGGCTTTTGCCATCGGGCGGCGGGCCGAACGGCTGGATCTGAAATTTTCGGCCTGGCTGGCCTACGGCATCGGCCTGTGGTTTGGCATCCAGGCGCTGTTCAACATGGGCGTCAACATGGGCGTGCTGCCGACCAAGGGACTGACCCTGCCGCTGATGAGCTATGGCGGCAGCAGCGTGGTGGTGATGTGCATGACGCTGGCGGTGCTGTTGCGGATTGATGTCGAGACCCGCGCCGGGGGAGTGCACGAGGAATGAGCGACGCCCGTCCAGTGCTCATCATGGCCGGTGGCACCGGCGGCCACGTGTTCCCGGCGCTGGCGGTCGCCGAGCGGCTGCGGGCGCGCGGCGTGCCGGTGACGTGGATGGGAACCCGACAAGGTTTGGAAGCGACGCTCGTGCCCAAGGCCGGCATCCCGGTGGAATGGATCGAGGTGAGCGGTCTGCGCGGCAAGGGACTGGGCCGGAAACTGCGGACGCCGCTGATGCTGGGGCGGGCGCTGTGGCAGGCCAGCGCGATTCTGCGCCGCGTGCGCCCGCGCGTGGTGCTGGGCATGGGCGGTTTCGCCAGCGGCCCCGGCGGGATGATGGCCCGGTGGCTGGGCATTCCGCTGGTGGTGCATGAACAGAACGCTATTGCCGGCATGACCAACCGCTGGCTGGCCCGGTTCGCCAGCCAGGTGCTGGAAGCGTTTCCCCAGACCTTTCCCCCAGCGCGGCGGGCGGTCACTGTTGGCAATCCGGTGCGAGCCGCCATCGCCGCACTGCCGCCGCCGGAACAACGCTGGGCGGGTCGCAGCGGCCGGACGCGGTTGCTGGTGCTGGGCGGCAGTCAGGGCGCGCTGGCGCTGAATCAGCTTGTGCCGCAGGCGCTGGCGCTGCTGGGCGACGATGAGCGCCCGGAGGTTTGGCATCAGGCCGGCGGTCAGTTGCATGAGGCCGCCGAAACAGCGTATCGAGAAGCTGGGATGACGGCGCGGTTGACGCCGTTCATCGAGGACATGGCGGAGGCTTACGGCTGGGCGGATCTGGTGCTGTGCCGGGCCGGAGCCTTGACGATTGCCGAACTGGCGGCGGCGGGAGTCGGCGCGGTGTTGATTCCGTTCCCGTTCGCGGTGGACGACCACCAGACCGCCAACGCCCGGTTTCTGGAGCAGGGCGGCGCGGCGCTGATTCGCCAGCAGGCGGAGTTGGACGCCGAACGGCTGGCTGCTGCGCTGCGCGAGCGGCTCGGCGACCGCGCCCGCCTGCTGACCATGGCGCAGGCTGCCCGGCGTCTGGCGAAAATTGAAGCTGCCGAACAGGTGGCGCGGATGTGCCTGGAACGGGCGCGCTCCTGAACGATGGATGTGAATGAGAACAGAACCTATGGATAAACCGGTCATCAGGACCATTCCCGAAGCCTGGCGCGACATGCGCCGGATTCGTCAAGTGCATTTCGTCGGCGTCGGCGGGGCCGGCATGAGCGGCATCGCCGAGGTGCTGTTGAATCTGGGTTATCGCGTGTCCGGCTCCGACCTGCGCGCCAGCGCGGTGACAGCGCGGCTGGCCCAGTTGGGCGCAACCATTTATCAGGGTCATGTCGCCGAGCACATTGCCGATTGCGATGCGGTGGTGATTTCCAGCGCAGTCGCCGAGGACAATCCCGAAGTGATGGCGGCGCGGGCGGCGCGGATTCCGGTGGTGCCGCGCGCCGAGATGCTGGCCGAATTGATGCGGTTCCGCTACGGCGTGGCGGTGGCCGGGACCCACGGCAAAACCACGACTACCAGCCTCATCGCCAGCCTGCTGGCCGAGGGCGGACTGGACCCGACCTTCGTCATTGGCGGCCGGCTCAATAGCGCCGGCGCGAACGCCAAACTGGGCGCAGGCCGCTATCTGGTGGCCGAGGCCGACGAGAGCGACGCTTCGTTTCTGTTCCTGCAACCGATGGTGGCGGTGGTCACCAACATTGACGCCGATCATTTGCCGACCTACGGCGGCGATTTCGAGCGGCTGCGCACGACTTTTATTGAGTTCCTGCATCACCTGCCCTTCTACGGGTTGGCGGTGCTGTGCGCCGACGATCCGCAGGTGCAGGCGATCCTGCCGCGCCTGAGCCGGCCCGTGCTGACCTACGGCACGGGCGAGGATTGCGACGCCCGGGCCACCGACATCGTCCAGGACGGATTGCGCACCCGCTTCCTGGCGCATCTGCCCAATCTGGAGACCCCGTTGCCGATTACCCTGAATCTGCCGGGCCGGCACAGCGTGTTGAACGCGCTGGCGGCCATCGCGGTGGCGAACGAACTGGGGGTCTCGGAACCTGCGATCCGCCGCGCCCTGCTGAACTTCCAGGGCATTGGCCGCCGGTTCCAGCAACACGGCGAGTTGAAGCTGCCGGACGGCGGGCGGGCGACCGTGATGGACGATTACGGCCACCATCCGCGCGAGATTCAGGCGGTGCTCAATGCGCTGCGCGGCGCCTGGCCGGAGCGGCGGCTGGTGCTGGCGTTTCAGCCGCACCGGTTTACCCGCACCCGCGACCTGTTCGACGACTTCGCTCAGGTGCTGTCCGAAGTGGACACCCTGATTCTGTTGGACGTGTATCCGGCTGGTGAAAAACCCATTCCCGGGGCCGACGGGCGCAGTCTGAGCCGGGCGATCCGGGTGCGCGGCAAGGTGGACCCGATCTTCGTCGAGCGGATTGCCGATCTGCCGGCGGCGTTGCCGGGCCTGCTGCGCGATGGCGATCTGCTGCTGATGATGGGCGCGGGTGACATCGGCGCGATGGCGGTGCAACTGGGGCGCGACGGCTTACCGGGCGCAGCGTGAACCTCGGTAGGGACACGGCGCCGCCGTGTCCCTACTGGCCCCACCGGTATAATCTTTCCAGGAAATCACCTAATCACTAATCACTATCACTGTTCGGAGG
>CALMNY010000387.1 GCA_937872125.1 uncultured Candidatus Competibacteraceae bacterium
ACTTGTAACGAGGAAGGCGGGATGGCGGTCACCTGGGTAACGGTCGGATTCATCGGTATGCCTCAGAGAGTGGGGTTCAGCCGTTTCCATTCGGCCATCAATTCAGCACGATGCCCGGCAGCCCAAGTGAGAGCTGCCGCTGGAAAATCGGCAGATACCACGCCAGCCAATACTTCGCCGGTTTCAATCGCCATCACCACCTTGTGGCCCGGCCAGAGCAGGTGAAAGTGCGGTATGCCGTGTTCTCTGCCGAATATCTGGATTTTCCAGTTGGCTTGACGATGCAGGGTAGTCATCAGCCGCCCGCCCGGGCGGAAATCGAAAAGATGCCGGTATCCAGCCAGTAGCCGTATTCATCCTTGAGGGTCTGCAATTTGAGCAGCACCACCCCGGCCGGCTGCTGGTTGCCGTTGGCGTCGGCCACATCGCTGACCTTGAAATCGAGGTCCACGTTCTCGTCGGTGGAGCGTTCCAGCGTCACCTTGAGCGGCAGCGCCCGGGCGCGGGCATCCTGCGGGTGGGCGAAGGTGATCCGGTACAGCGGCGTGGCCGGCCAGCGTTCCACGGCCAGTTGCCGGAATCCCAGAAACACCGGCGCGTAGAAATCGAAAGTCGCTTCCGGCAACCGGGTCTTGCGGTCCTCCAGTTCCAGATTGGCGAACAGCACGTTCTCCTGCTTCAGCCGCCCGGTCTGTTCCAGCACCCCGACGAAGCGGGCGGTGGATTTCATGCCCAGCTCGCGGCTGCGCAAGTTGAATTTGTACAACTGCCCTTCCGACAGCGCGCACACCATCGCCCCGACCGCCGCCGTGGTCTTAGGATCGGTCAACCGGCCGCTGACCGCGCGGAACGGATACCAGTCGCCCACCCGGTAGGTGTGCAGGCTGACGATGCGATCCGGCGGCGCGGGCAACTTGGCCAGAATCGCCGCCCACACCGCCGGCAACCGGCAGGGCCGCCCGGAAATCAGCAAATAATCGCAGTCGTACAGGTACACGACCTCGCACAGGTCGCTGAGCACCTGACCGAGAATGCGGCGCACCGTGGTGTCCAGCGCCAGCATGGTCGTGGCAAACGCCACGTCGGCCAGTTTGAACCCCTGGCCGCCGTCGGCCCGCACCGCCTCTTCCAGAAACGCCACCACCTGTTCGTGCGGCCCCGCGCCGGGCGGGTAGATATCGGCAAGTCTCAGGGTCACCGCCTCGTTGCCGGCGCTGAGATCGGCGTTCTCGTAGCGGTGCAGCAGTTCCAGCGCCAGCGGCAGCGCGACCTGATTGGCGAACTGCCGGCGCAACACCCGGTCGCGCTCGGCCTGATCGCCGCGATTAGCCCCCAGCAACCGGGCCAGCAATTCCTCCGGGTTGGCCGCGCCGCTCTTGCGGATGGCGTCCAGCAGCGCCGGCAACACGTTGCGCTCGATCAGGCCGCACAGCACGTCGTCGCCGGCGATGTTGAAACCCTCGCGGAATTCCTGGATCGGCTTGACCGCCGTGCCGCCTTCCAACTGATAGGTGGTCACGATCAAATCGGTGGTGCCGCCGCCGATGTCAATGCTGGCCAGCCGCAGGCAGGGCATCTCGCCATAACCCTCGCGCGTCCGGCCAAACACCTGGAACAACAGCGCGGCGTCGCCCTGGAAGTTGTGCTTGATCTCGTTGTACAGGAACACGATCTGGGTGCCGGTGGCCTCATCCCATTGCAGGAACGGCTCCGGAGCCTGACTCTCGTCCAGCCCCAGCGCCCGCCAGGTCAGGCGGATGGCGGTGCCGACCCGGCGGGCGAACAGCTTGCGCTCGGCCAACGGCATGGCGGTCGGCAGGGTCAGGATCGCCCGCCGCAGCCGGCGCGGGGCCTCGGAATAGACGCGCTCGTAGCGGCGGGCCGGCGAATTAGCCTGGACGAAGGTTTGCACCAGCACCTCGGCGACGAAGAAGCTCATCAGCGAGCCGCGCGAAAACAGGGCGGTCACGGCGGGCGGTTCCCCAGCAGCCAGTTCCTCGCCGTCCTCGCGCAGGTAGCCGACGAATGGGCCAGTAGTGACCGGGCCGCTGTCGCCAGCGCTGGCTGGACCGGGATTGAACCGCCAGGGGTGATGACGCGAATCGGTGTCCCACAGATAGCGTTTCGGGCCGGACAGCCCGGTGTTGCCCTCCGCGCCGTGGCTGAAATAGGACAACGCCTGCGCCTCGAAGCCGATCCGGGTCACTGTCGGCCACATAAACGCGCTGGCTCGCCCGCTGCGGCGCGACAATTTTTCATCGCCGAACGCGCCGCGCACGAACTCGATCCGGCTGGGGAAAGGTTCGTCGTAGACCTGTTCGGGACGGCTGAGATCGCGCAGTTCCAGCCGGTAGCTGTCGTTCATGTCCACCGGGGCGTCGCCGCTGGTTTCCATCAGGATCCCGCAGGTGCGGGAATTGCCGATGTCCAGCACCAGGTCCACGTCCACCGGGCGATTGAGCCGGGCGGTCGGTCCCTCGTCTACGAAGGTGAAGCGCAGGCGCGGCGGCTGGACCGCCCGCAGCAGTAGCGTCAACACCGTCAGATAGGCCGCGACCGGGTCCGGACTCTTGCGCAGTTCGGCCTCGTCCACCCGGCGCGGGGCGCGGCGGCGCAACTCGAAGGCGTGGAACCGCTGGTACAGCCATTCCCGCACCCACTCCTGTTCCAGGAACCAGGCCGCGTCGGTCTCGGCGTCGGTCAGGGCGAATTCCTCGCCGGACTGCATGTCCAGCGGGCTGGGCGCGAGATAGGGCCGGCCTTCGCGGGTCGGCAGCAGTTGGGTGTCGAAGGCCAGGGTGAGGCGGTGGGTATGGCCCTCGGCATCCGGCGCGGGCAATTCCACCAGCCGCGCCCGCGCCCAGTTGGTCGGCCCCTGATCGAACAGATGATAGCCGTCCGGACGCGGCTCCCGGATGCGCAGAAATGGCAGCGGAATCCAGACGCCGTCGAGAATGCTGGCGGCCTTGGCGGCGTTCAGCGAATAGACCTGCTCCGGCTGAACCGCCCGCCCGTCCCCGGTCACGAACTGGCCGCTGGCGTCGTCGGGGTACAGCGTGGTCAGAACGGCGCGACCGTCGGCGCCAGTTTCCGCCAGGAAGGCCCGCGAGACCCGCGCTTCGTTGAGATTGAACCCAAAATCCAGAAACTGGATCGCGGTGTTCGGAATCAGGTTGATGAGCGGACCGAATTGTTTGAGTTTCGCCAGCATCTTTCCCACCTTCGCGCGTCATTGGCCGTTGGTTCCATACGCCTCATTCTACCGCTCATTTTCGATCCTGCCCCGGAAAATGGCGTCCGCCCCAAACCGGTCCTCCTGTCGGCTGCCGGATGTCCCGCCACCTCCCAATTCCGGTTTTCCGGCGATCCCAGCGTTATGCGTTAAATAAAAAACACACGACTTATTTCAACAACAAATCTACCCAAATGAATCTCGACGGTAGGGAGGCAAGATCGCATCAATAGGAGTATTCTTAGCTTCAGGTGATACGGTTTCCGGCCAGACGCTGCATCTGTAGCCAACCGAACCAGCAGGCGACCTGCTGTCCAAAACACCCGCTTTTCTATAATAACCAGACGGCTCCAACCCAGGCTCGCGATTAGAAACCACCAATGCCTCTCTCTCGTGCCGGTTCGCCACTTCCTCTGCGCCGTAGCTTGAACGTGCGCTTCGGCCTGTTGATTTTGTTGTCCTTTCTCGCCTTTGCCGGCACGTTCACCGTCGCCGCCATCGCCTGGCTGGCCCAATGGCCAGCGATCTCCGTCAGCGACCGGACTTTTCAGAGCGTAGCCGCCGCGCTCGCGGCGGATTTTTTCCAGCTCGACCCCTTTTATTGGGCCGAGGTGCTGGCGGTATTGATCGGCATCCTCGCACTCGCGCTTTGGAGCGCCGACCATATTGCTCGCCAGATCAGTTCGCCGCTCCAGGCGCTGGTACATGAAAGCGAATTGAGCTGCCGCCTGACTCCACACCCGGTTACGCCCATCATTACCTCCTTGCTTGAAATTCGTCAGTTGGCTGATGCCCATGCGCGGATGCATGCGATGATCGAAGAGTTTATCGCCACCACCGATCAGCAGGCCCAGGCCCTCGGCGCCCAGATCGAGGAACTGAAGTGCCTGTACGCGCTCTCCACTCTGCTCGATCAGGACCAGCCGCTGGAAGAACTGCTCGCCGCCGCCGTGGGCCTGTTGCCGGATGCGCTGGAACACGCGAATGTGACCGGCGCCAAAATCAGCCACGCTGGCCGCGATTACCTGACGACGCCGTTTCGGGAAACGCCCTGGCGGCGGGCGGCTTCCATCTTCGCCAGCGGTGTCAGTGTGGGTCAGGTGGAGATCTGCCATAGCATCGAACAACCGCTTCAGGACCCTGTTTCCTCAACGCGCGAGGAACAGGATTTACTGACCCAGTTTGCGCACCAGTTGGGCCTGGCGATCGAGCGCCGGATCAGCCTGATCAATCTGCGCGACCTGAACGAAACCCTGGAGCAACGCGTCGCCGAACGCACCGCCCAACTGGAGGCCAGCCAGAGTGAACAACTCCGGCAGTTGACCGAGAACCGGCGGACAGCGGAGGCGCTGCAACGCAGTGAACAATTCTTCCGGGCCGTATTCGCCAACGCCCTGATCGGCATCGCCATCAACAACATCCTCAACGGTCGGTTCATCGAGGCCAACGACCGATTTTGCGAGATGGTCGGTTACAGCAAGGCGGAATTGATCCAACTCGTCGCGTTTGACGTGGTCCATCCGGATGACCAACCCCAGACCAGAAACGATATCGTTCAAATGCTCCGCGGCGAGACCACTAAACTGCCCAACCTGCAACGGCGTTACCGCCGCAAGGATGGCTCCACCCGCTGGGGGCTGGTCAGCGCCGCGATCATCCACGACAGCATCGGCGATTACTCCATCACCGTCATGCTGGACATTACCGAGCAACTGCTGGCCGAAGCCGCACTGCGCCAGAGCGAGGACCGGCTGTCGCTGGTGCTCAAGGGTGCCGCACTCGGCCT
>CALMNY010000388.1 GCA_937872125.1 uncultured Candidatus Competibacteraceae bacterium
GTTCACGTTGAGAGGAAACCGGCGCCTGCGCCGTTCGACGACGACCTCGCCGACTTCCCGCTGTAACCCTCCCCACCGACCCGGTATTCGTGCCCGCGATTACCGGGTTTTTCCTCCTTGGAGGTCCTTGATGTCTCTCACGATTTCAGACAGCGTCGCCACGCTGTCCGTGCAAAGTATAGCCGAAGTCCCCGCCCAGTTCCGCGCTTTGGTGAAGGAGCGGCTGGCCGATCCGGGCGACCTGGAAGCGGACGGAGTGTGGCGCTCCTTCCAGACCCCCCTCGACCTGGAATCCGAAAAACCGAATCGTAAGGCCGGGTATTGCTGCATAGACCCGCTGCGCATGATCTGCGTGTACGGGAGTCACCGGCCCGGCGAATGTCCCTCGACCGTGGTCGAGATCGAGGTGAACGGACCGCAACCCTCCCAGGCCGAGCGAGAGGAAGCGGCGAACCAAGCCCGCGCCCAGCGCACTCAGGCCGCTCAGGAAGCCCAGCAACGGGCGCAGGATGTATGGGCCAGGGGTGAGCTTGACCTGGCCGAGCACGCCTATTTACAGGCCCGTGGCGTCTTGGAGTGGGCCAGGCCCGTGGCCGGTCGGTGCGTTCGCCGGTTCGCCTCCTCCAACACGCTGATCGTGCCCATGATGGACGCGGCCGGCGCCCTCTGGAACCGGCAGGCCATTTCCGCCGATGGCCGCAAGCGGTTTTTGCCGGGAGGGCGTATCGAGGGGCTGGCGCTTTGGGTTCCAGCACCACCAGCCAGTGGCGCCCGCTGGCATGCCGCCGAGGGGTTCGCCAAGGCCCTCGCCGTTTCCGGCGCGACCGGCTGTTCCTGCTTATGCACGTTCACGGCCGGCAACCTGGCCGCCGCAATCGGCGCGCACGCCGGCGCGATCCTTCCGCTAGGCATCATTGCCGCCGATGGCGATCAAGCCGGTAGAACAGCGGTCGCCGAGGCGCAGGCCCGGTTCCCCGCGTTAGGCGTTGTCTTTCCGCCCGATGGCGCGGGAGACTGGAACGACCTCCTGCTCGCCCAGGGACCGGCCGCCGTCAAGGCCGCCTTGACCGCCCCCGCCCCGATCAGGATCGAAGGGCCACAACCGCTGATGCGGCCGGTTGAATCCGGGGAAGAGTACCCCGTCGACCGGCTGGGAGAGTTCGCGCCCATGATCCGGCGCATCGCCGAGGTTTCAGCGGTCGACCCCGCTCTGGTCGGGCAATCCTTCCTGGGCGCGGTATCCGTGGCAACCCAGGGGCTGGGCGACCTCCTGATTGATGGGCGCTGTTGCCCTTCCAGCTTGTACCTGCTCACGGTCGCCGGCTCAGGTGAACGGAAAACCACGATTGACCGCCTGCTGTTGGCCGAGCACCGGCGCTGGCAGAAGGAACGGCTCGACGGTCGCGACGCCGCCGTGCTGGATTCCCAGTTCAGCCGGGAAGCGCACGCGGTCGCTAAGGCGGGAATCTTGCGGGATGCCAAGCGCAGCGCGGGAGACGCCAAGGCTGCCCTGCAGGCCCTCGGCCCGGAACCTCCGACCCCCCGACCGAGGTGCTGTTGTTGGAGGATGTTTCTCTGGAAGGGATGGTCAAGCTGCTGATCAACAACCGGCCCAGTTGCGGGGTGATCAGTGACGAAGGAGGTCGGCTGTTGAATGGCTGGTCCCTCTCCCAGGAACACGCCACGCGCACGATCAGCGGGTATAGCTCCCTCTGGGATGGTTCGCCGCTGGTGGCGGTTCGCGCTGGCGCTGGATTGACGGCGCTGTATGGACGGCGGGTAACCCTCCACTGGCAGGCCCAGCCGGGTGTGGCGCAGTTGATCTTCGGTAACCCACAGTTCTCCGATCAAGGTTTCCTTTGGCGCTGTCTGGTGGCCGAGCCTGCGGTATCGAAACCGGCTGAATACAACCCAGTGGATTTAACCGCCGACCCGCTGGTCGTCGCCTATTACCAACGAATCCGGCAACTGTTGGAGAAACCGTTACCGCTGGCTATTCGAGAAACCGGCCCGGCGCTTGAGTTGGCTCCGCCGAAACTGGTGCTCTCCCAGGCCGCTAAAGCCTGTTGGATCGAACACTACAACCATATCGAAAGCCTGGCCCAGTCCAGTGGCCCGCTGTTTCCAATCCGGGGCTATGCGCGTAAATGCGCCGAGTTGATTGGCCGCATTGCCTGCGGGTTGACGTTGTTGAGCAATCCCGACGCCGCCGTCATTGCCGACGACGCGATCGAAAACGCCGCCGTGCTGATGCTGGATTACTACCTGAATGAAATGCTCAGGCACTTCGAGGGGTTCCAAGTGAGCAAGGAGGTCGCGCAGGCCCAGCGGCTGTTGGAGTGGATGCACGACCACGACTTCATCTATCCCCGCCAAGTCTACCAACACGGCCCCTATGGAATCCGTACCCGCGAACAGGCGCACAAAGCAATCAGCGTGCTGGAATCGCACGGCTGGTTGATCCGGGTACCGGGAGGGATGGAACTGGACGGCCAAAAGCGCAAAGACGTGTTTCGCGTGATCCGGGAGGAGGCGACGCCGTGAGATTCACGAAAAGTAGCAATAGTAGCAGCGTAGCAGGCCCCGGTTTCGTAAATGAGCGAACGGAACCGGCGATTAGTAGCAATAGTAGCAGCGTAGCAGGCCCCTCTTATGTGAATGCGAATTTTTCAGAGGCGGACACCCCTACCCTGGATAAAAGTTCAGACTCGCCCACCCCCCCCTGCTACTCTGCTACTACTGCTACTAATTCTTCTACTACTACTACTACTACTACTCTAAGAGATATGGGTATAGGTACCTATATGTTAAAAAACCGGGAGGTACCCCCCTGCTACTCTGCTACTACTG
>CALMNY010000389.1 GCA_937872125.1 uncultured Candidatus Competibacteraceae bacterium
TTCCACAAATTCTATCCGCCGGGCCGATGGGTAACGCAGACGCCCCGACCAGACTACCCCGGTATTGACCGTCAACACCACCATGTAGAACAGCAATTGCGCACGAGAAGCCTGGGGAAAGCTTTTGCGAATCTTGACCTCGCTGACGATATGCTCCTTAAAATCGAGCATATCCGGTGCGATCCCTATTCCCTGCCAAGCTCCAGCCGCACCTTCGTAATGCGCACCCTGGTCTACCAAACCCCGTTGCATGTGCCGATTGAGATGGGCGCAGTCCACCCGGTTATAATGCAACCAGAGCCTGACCGGACACAGGCATACATTCTGGAATAACAGACCATGGATGCCATACCATTCCGCATCAGCGACCAGCGACATGGTTTCGGGCAACAAATTTACTGTGGAAGCGGAAACCATGCGCGCAACTCCTTGAAGGCTTCCGAAACAGCGTAGGGTCGGCTGGGCCGGATGGTATCGAGAATGCGGTATTCCGCTGCAACGGGTCGCTGGAACAATTGCGCGGTCGCCGCGTTTAACCGTACTGCCTGCTCCGTAGTCGAGCGATGAAGACGCAATAAACCGGCGCGACCTACCCCGATTCGAACCAGTAGTTCATCGTTGTCGGCCCAACTGAACGGGTCCGGACCCACTACCATTCCATAATAGGCCGCGCCCGGCCTGACGGAATGTGTGAAGAACTGATTTTTATAAAAACCACTGCTCATGTTCTTCTGCATTCGGGCCGAGCGACCGCCTTCCTTGTCCATATCCACGGTACGGCGCAGGGGAGGGAGCAAATCATTATTTCCCATCCCCATCAGCAGCGAAGCGCGCCAGGGAATGGTTGCCAAATCCGCCCGGTAGTCCGGCTGACCACGGAGCAAGGGCGAGACTCCCAACAACGCTGCGCGCAAGGCAAACAATAGGGTGGTGTCGGTAATGACGCCCGGATCGGTCGCCGAGCCATCCATGGCGTAGTGGCCGTGATAATAAAAAGGCGTCAATACCTCGGCGTCGAGAAGAATGGGCGTCATAGCAGTAATCCTCAGCCTTTCCTGCCCGCTTTGGCAGATTTCTTCTCCTTGTTGCCGACAAACCAGCTTGCGAACAAATCGGCCATTTGCTGTTTCGCGGCTTGATACCATTGGCGCAATTCCGGGTCATCCTGTTCAAACCGTTCAACCAGCCCCGCCAAATGCCCGCTCAGCGTCTCGCTGTCGCAATGGCCGGGGTAGACCTGCCCAAACAGTATTTCAAGGCCAGCCCGAATTTCGGCAGCATTTCGGGTCTCCGCCAGTTGTTCCAGCAGAATTTTCGGGGCGTTGACCGGCCGTTCCAGCCGACCCCAGTAAATGCCGGCCAAGTGAGTGCGCAGATTGGTCCCGGTCACCGCAGTCTGTCCGCCATAAGCGCCTGACAGGCCAATCGCCAGCAATAGATGATCCAGCGCCGTCGCGGTCATCCGCCGCCCCGTCATCACCAGAGTCTGGATAAACAAGGTGCCGGGAATGACATAACGGGTGGTGAAGATGTTGCTGGATGCCGATTTGGTCTCAACATCGAAAGCTCCGCCATCTTCGCTGATGCCGCCCTGCCGGAATTGATCCATCACGCTTTCCGCCCGGCTTTGCACTGACACTGCATCACTGTATAGCACGGCGGAGTGAACGCTATAAATGGCGCTGCCCCCTCCGGCGGATTTCGCCGAGTCACCAAATACATAGGTGTTCAGATCATAGGCATCGCGGATATTATCTTCCCGGATATAAGTCTTATTAGTTGGAAAACGCCCACCCACCCCCAGTGTCCGTAAAATCCGTGCACCGTTGCGCCGTTCGACGCCCTTGGTCTTTGATGCAATCATCAATACCCGGTTTTTACCGGCCAGTGGCATATCGGTGATGTCGTCTACGTCATTGTTACGAATCAGCATTGGCGCTACGGCCTCTCTAACCAAGGGGATAACGATCACCTGCGCCTCCGGCAACTTCGGAATTGTGGTCTCATCCTTGAGTTGCAGGGTTTGAGCAACATCGGTCGGCAGCAAGCTGTACAGATCATTAAGAGTCATATTCTCATACTCCAAGGTTAGTTCAGGACAATTCAAAGGATTCAGGATCAATATGCGCAGTTGTGTCAGCTTCGCCTTTGACAGGCCGGTTTGCTTCATGGATTTCAAGGAAAAAGGTGACGTAGGCCGAACGCAGATAACGGCGGGTTTTTGAATTCAGATCGCCATCCCGGCTGTACGATTCAAACAGGTCATAAGCAGTTTCTGCAAATTGCTGATAACGCTTGCTGATTTGTTCCTGGGTTTGACCCGTGCCGCCAACGTAGGCATCGCTACGACGCAAGTTGGCGCGTAACTGCCCGATCATTGAGGCTATGACGTTGTCCCGGCTATCACGTTGCTGTAATCGCCAGTCCTGAAACTCTTTGAGCGCGGTATCAAAAGCCAGTCCCTGCACGTTACCGGGGGCTGCCCAGCCTCGCTGGGGTCGGCGCTGAATCCGGGTTGCCAATTCGGCCAGTTGATGGAGGGAGGTATCACATTCGGGCATGGCAAAGCTCCTTCGGGCAAGATCGAGTAGTCTGCGGCCAGTTTGGTTCAAGCCTTTTTCATCGGCGTAATTGCGTACTGCAAAACAGGCTATCGGCCACCAGCCAAAAACACGGATATCATTGAGAACAGTGAGATTGGAATTTTCCCGTTTCAATAAAAGCACCTGAATCAGGCCGAGCCGGGCAATGAAATCCGGCAACTGCGCGCGCTCGACGCTGCAAACCGGCTGATCGGGGTAGAAATCCGGACGTAAAAGATCATCTACCAAAGGTGGAACCAGTTCGCTCATGAATGCGCCACGCCCCCGATGCTGGTGAATGCGGAATACGTGAACCGGGTTGCCGCTCAACCAGGCAAAACGGGCGGCGTTGAGCAAATAACTCACCTGCTCCAGTAGCTTTGGCTCGAGCGTATCGAAATACAGAACCGGGCTATCGCTCAGGTCCAAATTCCAGGGTACGAGTTTCAGCGCCTCTTCGACTGGTTCCCTGAGCATCAGATGACTACTGCTCACCAGTCGCAGGGCATTCATGCCGGATTCCTGCGCCCCGGCCCGACTACCTTCTCCTGGCAGGATCAGAGTGCGCAACGGCGTAGCGGTGTGCAGAACATCAGCATCCTTGAGCTTGAATTTGTCACGGCCACCCTGGGCCAGATCACGACCCAGCAACGTTTGGGTGGTGATGCAATCCGCACAGATATAGGTTTCGCCGCTTTCTGAATAAATATCCTTGCGATGGCCGATGCGATTGGAAAACGCCGTGGTCTTGAGTTCGGGAATGCTGAATTCTGAAGACTGGTAGACCGTCGTCGTCGGGGCACCGCACAGCAGACAGGTTCCGCCGCCCGTTGCGGCGGCGTAGGGTTCCGGCGCCGCCTGATCGGGCGTGGGCAAGCCGAGTTGCCGGTGCAAATCGCGCAGGATGAGCGCAATGCCGGGGTCATCCTCCTCCTCTGGCGCAGCGCCTTCCTGAATCGTCCCGGTAAACAGGGCTTCGGCCAGCCCCCCAAACGCCGAGCCATCGCTTAGATCGCTGGCGACTTGCAAGGCGATCAGGGTGAGTTGGGTCGCAAGATCGAAACGATCCGGCCAGTCCCCGGTTCCGAAGTGTTGCTCCAGATGTTGCAGGCTGGTGACGCCCCTTGCTTCCAGCAGCTTTCCCAGATGCGCGACCCGTGGCTTGAAGTCACGGGTGGGATTGCGCAACCCGCCGCGCAGCAGGGCTACCAACAGCAATGCCCGCGCCAGCGGTTGGTACAGATCGTGAACATCGCAAGCGGTAAAACTGAGGGCCGGATAGAGTTTGCCCGACTCCGGAGGCGTACTGACTGTCGTGATGCCGTGCGCGCCTCCCCAACTCTCAATGAAGTCTTGCACCACGGTTTGATCGTTGACATGAATGCGCAGCAGATAAGCCCGATCACTCATCCGGCTTAGCGCGTCCAGCAGGTTGTCCAGAGTCTTCACCTGAGTCAGGGTGAGCTTGCCATCGGTGCGATTCAGCTTGCAGGTGGGACCTCGTCCGCCTTGGAACCGCTGTTGCACGGCATCCAGCAGTTCCGCCAGCGGCATGGATTCCGGCAGGGCAAAGGTTAATTCCTCGCCATTGACGCTGAGCACCAGCGCCGGCAAGCCGCTCTGGTACGGCACGGTGTCCAGAATCGCTAATTGAACTTCGCGCAGGATCGCCGGTTGGCGCCGCAGGCGGAACACCCGCTGCCGGGGCAATTCGATCCCGAAGGTCTGCCGTAGCCGCTCGCAAAAGCTGTCCACCAGCGCCTGATCTTCGTCCACGTTTTCCCTGGCGGCGCGACCGGCGGCATCGCCGATAGCCCCGTCGGCCAGCGCGACTGCCTTGGCCAATTGTTCATCTAAAGGTGAAATCGCTGGCAGGAGCAGCGCATTAGCCAGCCCGCGCTGCTCGACCTCGCTCACCAGCGCGGCGATTTCCACCGGCGTCATCGGGATGAACCGCGCCAGCTCCAAATCACGGTAGACGGTTTCGACATCCGCTGCGGTCGGCGACCGCGACCGGCCATCGCCGACATATTTATCAGCGTCGTGGAACAGGGCGATGACCAACAGCCGGGTTAAGGCCCGGATGAAACCCTCCTCATCGTCTAGCGCGAGGTCGGGTTTCAGCATCCCGCTTTTCCACAGCAGGAACGCCGGCAGCGCGCTGAGAAACATCACGTCGAGGCAGTGCCGGGCCAGCGACACGCTACGGTACTGTTCGTAACCCGGCCCACCCTTGCCGGATCGGGTCAGCCAGGGCGTCGGGTCCAGGGCATCGCTGGCGTATTTGGCGTGAGCGTTACAACGCCTGAATTGATCGTTTAAAGCATCCTGCAAGGGCTGGAATGCTCGTTTGAATACCCCATCGGATTCAAACGCGGCGGCAGGATCAAGTTGTTTCACTTGCTGGGCGTCCAGGTTCATGACTGCATCCCCAACAGGCCGAAACCCAAAGCGGTGGTGCGTCCCAGACCCGAATACCAGGCATCCCGAATGTCGTTGGCGGGTCCCACGAGAGTGAAGGGCAGGGCGATGCCACGTTTGACGACCACGGCGCCATTTGGCCGGGTTTTGATCGCAAATCCGGCGCTGATCCGGCCGCTGCGACTGCGCACGTAGACCCGATCCGGTAACAGTTGCAGTTGAAACGACCGTCCAAACCGCCGGCTCATGGTGCGGTTAAGCAGGTCCTGGTAATCATCGCCCAGTTCGGTCAAGTCCTCGTGATGACCGTTACCCAACGGACGCGTGACCCGGATCGGCGAAATGCAGTAGCCATTCAGCACCTCTACCCCGGCGGGCAGGTCTGGTTCATCCCGCAGTTCGGCAAATCGCAGATCCAATTCCCAGCCCGGCATCGCATCGTCCAGCACCAAATCTGCCGGGGTCAGCGCGGCGATGGCCCGCGCGATCACCGGATCACTGCTGCCCAGGTGAATCGCTTCGATGCCGTAACGCCGACCCGGACCCGCGACCTTGAGCGGGTGGGCGATGACGCCGAATCCCCAGCGGGCCGGGCCGTTAGTGATCGGATCGCAACCGTGCCGGCGCAAAGCACAACCCAGTAGGTCGGCCACTTGCCCCCGGTCGCTAAGGGTGCGTTGCCCCAGGGTCTCCCGAAACTGGCTACGTGGTACGCGAATCATTCGTCTGATCATCAGATTCTCCTTAAATTTACCGCCTAAGCAATTTATACAAAAAATTTTGACGTTTTGTCAATAGGCGTTTATCATGCTTCGCAAGTCAGCCGGTTTGGTTTGCTAGACTTGCCGCCCGGAGTAGGGAGGGTTAGGCATGTTGTTGTTGTACGAACTGGCATCGCCGTTCAACGAAAAGCGCCACAGGCGGCTGCTGTTCCTGGAGCGCTACGTTCACCAGCGCATCGATAAACGAGCGACGGCGCTGATTACCGCCCCGGACTTGCAGAACTTGTTATGGGAAGCGGGAATACCGGAGCCGGGCGAGCGTACCGAGCGCCGGGCGCTGGAGCGGGATTTGGAAGGTTACGCCGCCTATTGCGACGACTTCGTGCCGACTCGCCGGCTGACCGGCGGGCGGCGGCCAATCAGCGGCAGCAGCGCCGGGTATGCGCTGGATGTGGACGCGAATGACGATGCCGTCCGTTTTTTTCTAGGCGAGCCGTGGTTGCGGGCAGCCGTGAAACCCAAACTCTCTTCCGCGATTGCCCGCTGTTTCCTGCTGGCGATGGCCGAGGGCCGGGAAGTGGAATTCGAGTATCGGCGGGTGCCAAAACTGGGCGAATCGTGGACGCCGCATCGGCTGCGGGGTGTGCCGCTGCGCACCGTGCCCGGCCTGGATTCGGCGTATATGCAGATGCTGGGTGAGAAGGGCGCGTTCAACATCAATCTGGCGCGGGTAGCGACGCCGGTATTCTGGACGGAGCGTTACGCTGCCGAGTTGCAAAATCCGGATGTGCAACCGCCGTCGCCAGTACGCATCGCGGTCCATTTTCAGTACAGCGATGACGCCCAGGCCCTGATGGACACCTTTAGCGGGCTGCGCCGGGAAGACAGTACGACGGTTTCGGTGATCGTGCCGGCGGCGCTGGCAACCATGACCGGCGATCAACTGGCCGCCTATCTCTATCGCACCCGCGACCGTCCCGGCGAACAGGAGTCTTACCCTCTGGCCGGCAAGGCTCTGCTGGTGCGTAAACCGCTGGCCGACGATTCATCGTCCTCATAAGGAAGCACCGATGTTCATGATTGAGCGTCACGGCGTCCCACTGGAAGCTAACGGGTTGAGTGCGACCCAGAATCTGCTGGCCCGCCCGGATACCGCGCCCATTCTGGTCATCGGTGCGCCGACCGGGGCCGGCAAGACCTTTGGTTTCCAGAAACTGATCAAAAACACGGGTAGCGTCGTGCTGTTCATCGTGCCCACTCAGGCCCTGGCCCGAAACATCTGCGAGAGCCTGGAACGGGAGGGCTTGTACGCTAAACAGTGGGACAGCCAGCAAACCTGCGCCGCCGTCGAACGCGGCATCTCTACCTGGACCGAGCGTCTGCACAGCCTGACCGTCGAGGCCCGACAACGAGGTGGCATGATCGTCGCCACCTTAGAGGCGTTTCACGGCATCACGCTGGGGCGTCCGGGCCAATCCAAAACCGATTTCGATGTGCAGGATGTGCTGACCCATGTGGATTGGCTGGTGTTCGACGAAGCCCATTTACTCAACGAACGGGCGATGGGTTTCATGGCCCTGTGGGCGACCCTGGTGGGTTTTCGTCGTCAATGTTGCGGCGGACGCACCCGGTTGGCGCTGCTCTCGGCTACCCACAGCGCCTGGGTGGATTTTCTGGTCCGGTGCGACGAAAACAACCTCATCAGGTTGCCGCCGGAGTGGGTGGATTATCAGACCGAGACCATCGTGGATTTGCCAGCGACTGCGAAAGCGCCGCCGGAAGTGCGGCCGATGCACGGCGAGGTGTCGGTCGAGTTGCACCCGGGTGAGATTCGGGAACTGGCGGCTGAACTCATCCCGGCCCTGCTGGGGCGGCACCGGCGTGTTCTTCTGGTTTACGACAGTCTGGCGGAATTCGGGTTAGACGAGTCGCTGCTGCTCAAAGTGGCGCAAACCGCGGGACTCCAGCGGGAACAGATGTTCGTGGTCAACAGCCAGGACAAGCAGGCCGGCGAGACCCTCGGCAGCGCCCGGATTCCCGCCGGCTGGGAAATTCCAGACCACAGCCGGCTGATTATCGGCACCTCCGCCGTCGAGGTCGGCATGAATCTGGCCTATGCCACGGCGCTGGTTACGGATGAGGGATTCAATGCCGCCGCCCTGCTGCAACGGATCGGTCGGGCGGCGCGCGGCGATTTGCCGGGCGAAGCTCACGTAGTGTGCAACGCCTACCGGAAAGCCCCGCATATCCATCGGCTTGAATCGTTGAGCGGAACTTGTTCCATCGGCACAGTGGTCGAGCAACTTAAATCTCCGTCCCTGATCCCTTTCTGCGTTAAACGAGCCCGGTTGCTGGGCAGCGCCTATCTGGACATGCTGGCCCGTCAGAATCGCAACCTCAGCAAGGGATTGAACGCAGTATTGACCGAGATCGAAAACCGGGAGGGGCAGCGTCCGTTGAGCGGTCGCTCGTTGCTGGGACTCGCACGCCGTGAGGTGGAGGAGTTTCGTGGTCGCCTTGCGAGCAGCCTGAAAAAGTGGTTGGAGGCGATTGACGAGCAACTGCGGGATTTGCGGGGCTTCACCCCTACGGTCAAAGTGCAGTTTCGGGATACGCAGGTCATCCAGTGTTCGCTGGATTTTGCCGAGAAACGCTTGCCAGTCCCGGATGAGTTAGACCGTGATAGCTCCGGTAACACTGTGCTGGTCTATCGGCGACCCCGTGATCAATGCCTCAAGGAACGCGCTGAGCCGATTCCTGTCGTTCAGGTGATCACCCCATTTGGGCGGGGTAAACTTCAGAACGTGTGGAACGAGGCCGATTTACAGGAAAAATATCGGCTGCTGATTTGCAATGATCGCGACAGCAACCGCAAGGAACTGGAGCATGTCGTCCGTTTTGCCACCGCCTCCGGGTTGGTTCCGCGCGTGCCGGTTAAGACCGCGAACGTTGAGCAGAGTGGCTCGATGGTGATTTGATCAGCGTTTACCCCGTCGCTGCAACCGGTTCCGGCCCCGGTACGTTAAATGGTGGACTGGCTGCGGTTGAGAAGACCAGCTTGACCCGGCATTTTGGCGTCGTCCGCGTTCAGTGCACGCGCAGTTTCGGTGACTGCGGACATTCGACAGGAACCCCGGCGGAAACTATAGTTGTGCCAGGGTCCTGCTCGCGGGCGGCGGCGCGGTGACGCTGGCCGAACACCCGGCGCAACAGGCCCACAGACCTTCAACCATATTCATAAGAAGGAAGCTGTCCATGTCCGTTCCCAGCGACCTGCCGGTCTGGCAACAACTCAAAGCCCATCACGCCGCCATCGCCGACCTGCACCTGCGCGACCTGTTCGCCGCCGATCCCGAGCGTTTCAACCAGTTTTCCCGACGGTTCGGCGATCTGCTGGTGGATTTTTCCAAGCACCGCATCACCGGGGAAACCCTCGGCCTGTTGATCGAACTGGCCCGCCAGGCGCAGTTGCCGGCCTGGATCGAGCGAACCTTGAATGGGGAAATGATCAACCACACCGAGCGCCGTTCGGTGCTGCACGTCGCGCTGCGCAACCGCAGCAACCGGCCGATCCTCGTCAACGGTGAGGACGTGATGCCGGGGGTGAACGCGGTGCTGGAGCACATGCGCAAGTTCGCCGACCAGATTCGGCGCGGCAAGTGGCGCGGCCATACCGGCAAGCGCATCCGCGACGTGGTCAACATCGGCATCGGCGGCTCCGACCTGGGGCCGAAGATGATCTGCGAGGCGTTGGAGCCTTACGGCGACCCTACGCTAAGAATGCACTTCGTTTCCAACGTGGATGGCGCCCACATCAGCCATGTCCTGGCCGAGTGCGACCCGGAAAGCACCCTGTTCATCGTCGCTTCCAAGACCTTCACCACTCAGGAAACCATGACCAATGCGCATACGGCCCGCGCCTGGCTGGTCAAGGAACTGGGCGACGAATCGGCGGTGGCCAAGCATTTCGTCGCGGTATCCACCAATGCCGCTGGGGTGAGCAAATTCGGCATTGACACGGCCAACATGTTCGAGTTCTGGGACTGGGTCGGCGGGCGCTACTCGCTGTGGTCGGCCATCGGCCTGCCGATCGTGGTCTATCTCGGCATGGACCATTTCACCGAGCTGCTGGACGGCGCGCACGCTATGGACGAGCACTTCCGCACCGCGCCGCTGGAGGAAAACCTGCCGGCGCTCCTGGGGCTGCTGGGGGTCTGGTACATTGACTTCTTCGGCGCCGATAGCCATGTCATGCTGGTTTACGACGACTATCTGCGCTCGTTGCCGGATTATTTGCAACAACTGGACATGGAGAGCAACGGCAAGAGCATTGACCGCGACGGGCAGGCGGTTCGGGTCAATACCGGTCCGATTCTGTGGGGCAGCCTGGGCAACAACGGCCAGCACGCCTATTACCAACTGCTGCATCAGGGCACGCACCTGGTGCCAGCGGATTTTCTGGCCCCGGCGCACAGCCCGAACCCGATTGGCGAGCATCATCCCATCCTGCTGGCCAACTGCCTGGCCCAGGCCGAAGCGATGATGGTCGGCAAGACCGAGGCGCAGGCCCGCGCCGAACTGGAGCAGCAGGGGCTGAGCGGCGAGGCGCTGGAAAAGCTGCTGCCTTACAAGGTCTTCCCCGGCAACCGGCCCAGCACCAGCCTGTTCTACCGCCGCCTGAACCCCCGGACGCTGGGATCACTGATCGCGCTGTACGAACACAAGGTGTTCACTCAGGGCGTGATCTGGAACATCAATTCCTTCGATCAGTGGGGGGTGGAACTGGGCAAACAACTGGCCAACGCCATTCTGCCGGAACTGAAGGGCGACCGGCCCGCCAGCGGGCACGACGCCTCGACGCTGGGTCTGATCCGCTTCTGCCGCGACGAAGGTTGACGACGGGCCGCAAACTGGAACGGCCGAGCGTCAGTCGAGGCCGTTCCAGCCTGGCCAGGCTGGGCAGGTTTAATAGTGCTTTTTCTGTTCGGCTTTGCGTTCGATGGCCTGGCCGGCGGCCTTGAGGTCCTGCCCGGCCCCCTTAACCGTGTTACAGGCGCTCAGCCCGCCGGCGAGCGCCAGCAACACGCCCAGCACCACCAGACTCGTGAGGATGGATTTATCATTCATCAGGCTTTTTTCTCCATATTCTTCAATAGGATGTGAATTATGGCAGAGTTTGGCCAACCCAGGCTGCAAGGCTTGGGCAGGCCAGCATCGGGAGGGTTGTTGGACCGTTGAAACCGCCTGACGATGGCGTGGGCGGCTTGATATACTGAACCGCCAAATAACATTCATCCGTCCGCAACAGAATTCTGATGAGGGGGATCACCCGATGCTTGGAGAGAGCCACGATCTGTTCCATGAGTTTCCCGAATACCGGGATCGCATCGCTGAATTGAAGGACGCCAATCCGAAGTTCGCCCGGTTGTACGACGACTACC
>CALMNY010000390.1 GCA_937872125.1 uncultured Candidatus Competibacteraceae bacterium
GAACGAGCGCTACTGGGTCAAGTTCCACTTCAAGTCGCAGCAGGGCATCAAGAACCTGACCGACGCCGAAGCCGAGGCGATCATCGGCAAGGACCGCGAGAGCCATCAGCGCGATCTGTACGAGAGCATTGAGCGAGGCGACTTCCCGAAATGGACGCTCAAGGTGCAGATCATGCCGGAAGCCGACGCCGCGAAAGTGCCCTACCACCCCTTCGATCTGACCAAGATCTGGCCGCATAAGGACTATCCACTGATCGAAGTGGGCGTCATGGAACTGAATCGCAACCCGGAAAATTTTTTCGCGGAAGTGGAGCAGTCGGCCTTCAATCCGGCCAACATCGTGCCCGGCATCGGGTTCTCACCCGACAAGATGTTGCAGGGGCGGCTGTTCTCCTACGGTGATGCCCAGCGTTACCGACTCGGCGTCAACCACCATCTCATTCCGGTCAATGCGCCGCGCTGCCCGGCGCACAGCTACCACCGCGACGGCCTGATGCGGGTGGATGGCAATCACGGCGGCACGCTGGGCTACGAGCCGAACAGCTACGGCGAATGGCGGGAGCAACCGGAGTTCGCCGAGCCGCCGCTCAAGCTGTCCGGCGATGCCGATCACTGGAATTACCGGGAAGATGATGCCGACTATTTCTCGCAGCCTGGCGCGTTGTTCCGGCTGATGACGCCCGCACAGCAACAGGCCCTGTTCGAGAACACCGCGCGTTCCATTGGCGAAGCGCCGCGCGAGATTCAGCTTCGTCACATCGGCCACTGCCTGAAGGCCGATCCTGCTTATGGCGCAGGCATCGCTAAAGCGTTGGGAATTGCGTTGAGCGAGGTTCCCGCGTAGTGCTGTAACTGAACTGAGTTCGCTGCAGGAGGGGAGAGGGTGGATTGGCGGAGCGCAATCCACCTTCTGTAAGGAGTCAATCCGGCCGGTGCGGACTACGCGAACGTCAATCCTGGCTGTTCAGCGTCGCCGCCAGCAGCCGGGCGGTGACGTCCACCACGGGAATTACCCGGTCATACGCCATCCGGGTCGGGCCGATGACGCCCAGTACGCCCAGCACCCGTCCTTCCACCGAATAGGGCGCGGTCACTACGCTGCATTCTTCCAATGCCTCGAAACCGGATTCCTCGCCGATGAAAATCTGTACACCGTCCGCGTGCAGGCACTGGTCAAACAGATGCAGTAAATCCCGCTTGTGGTTGAACGCCTCAAACAGTTGCCGCAGCTTATCGAGGTCGGACAGATCAGCGTATTGCATGAGCTGGGTCTGACCCGCAACTACGCAATCCTCGCCGCCGGATTCGTCCGCAAAAGTCTGCTCAGCCATCTCGACCACTGTTTGCATCAACTGGTCGAGACGGTCGCAGGCTTCGCGCAAATCCCGCAGCAACGATGCCCGAACCTGCTGGATATCCTGGCCGGTGAATTGCTGGTTCAAATAATTCGCCGCCTGTTGCAACTCGGCGGCGCGGTAGGGCCGCTGGGTGTGAATGACGCGGTTTTGCACCTCCTGGCTGTTTAGCACCAGGATGACCAGCACCCGGTTCTCGGCCAGAGGCAGAAATTCGACTTGGCGCAGAGTCGTGGTTTTACGGCGCGGCAGCATGACCACGCCGACCAGGTGGGTCACGCCGGACAGCAGATCGGAAACCGAACGCGCCAGTTCGACGCCATCGCGCACCGGTTGATCAATCCGCCGGCGCAGGCTTTCGACCTCCTGCGATTCCAGGGGTTGGAGATGCAGCAGCGCGTCAACGAAAAACCGGTAGCCGCGCGCCGTCGGCACCCGCCCGGCTGAGGTGTGCGGGGCGCGCAGATAGCCCAGTTCCTCCAGATCCGCCATGACGTTGCGAACGGTAGCCGGACTCAGGTCCAGTCCAGCGTCGCGCGCCAGCGTGCGCGAGCCGACGGGCTGGCCATTGCGGATGTAACGCTCAACCAGGGTCCGTAGCAAATGCTGGGTGCGTTCGTTGAGAGCAGGATGGCCCGCCAGGGTGGATTCCGTACTGTGCATCGTGCGCATTGAGGGTTCCCCATTTTTAGCACTCTCGGCCTTAAAGTGCTAAATCACCGTAGCAACTCCCGGAAAAGGTGTCAAGCCATCCGATACATGCGCGATTTTCGGTAAAATGTTAAGTTGCGCTTGAATCACCAACCCGTGCGAAATTATGTCTAACCTGGCTTTCCAAACTATCGGCCTCATCAGCAAATTCGGCGATCCCACCGGCGCCGAGACGCTGAATCAGATCGCCGCCTACCTGCGCCAGCGCCAGTTGCGCGTGCTGCTCGATGAAAGCTCGGCCCAGTGGGCCCCGGAAAACGGTCTGGAGATCGCCAGTCGGGCCACCATGGGTGAGCAATGCGACCTGGTGATCGCCATTGGCGGCGACGGCACCATGCTGAACGCCGCTCGGTCGCTGGTGGATTACGAAGTGCCCATCCTGGGCGTCAATCGGGGCCGGCTCGGCTTTCTGGCCGATGTCTCACCCAGTGAAATCCCGCACCGGCTGGAAGCGGTGCTGCAAGGGCATTTCCGTGAGGCCCGCCGCTCGCTGCTGCACGCTCAGGTGCTGCGCGAAGACGAAGTGACCAGCGAAGCCGATGCGCTCAACGACGTGGTGGTCCACAAGCGTGAAGTGGCCCGGATGATCGAGGTAGACGCCTTTCTCGACGGTCGCTTCCTCAACGCCTACCGGGCCGACGGGCTGATCATTTCCACTCCGACCGGGTCCACCGCCTACGCGCTGGCGGGCGGTGGGCCGATCCTGCATCCAGGGCTGGAAGCCGTGGTGCTGGTGCCGATCTGCCCCCATACCCTGACCCACCGCCCCATCGTGGTCAAGGCCGACAGCGTCATCGAAGTGGTGCTGAACAGCGTTAACACCACCGAGGCCCAGGTGACCTGCGATGGCCAGATCAGCCTGGGCATCGAACCGGGCGACCGCGTTCTGATCCGGAAAAAGAGTCGCAAAGCGCGGCTGATCCATCCGCTCAACCACGATTACTTCGAGCTGCTACGCGCCAAGCTGAACTGGGGCTTGAGTCCGGAAGCAACTCCCTTCACCTGATCCTTCTGGCCGCCATGCTGACCCAGTTGCGCATCCGCGATTTCGCTATTGTCGAGGAACTGGAACTGGAACTGGCGGCCGGGATGACCGCGATCACCGGCGAAACCGGCGCCGGCAAATCCATCCTGGTGGACGCCATCGGTCTGTTGCTGGGCGACCGCGCCGACAGCGACGTGATCCGCCATGGGGCGGAACGGGCCGATCTCAGCGCCCTGTTCGATCTCGATGCCCTGCCGGCGGCGCGCGCCTGGCTGGCCGAGCGCGACCTGGACCGCGACGGGGAATGCCAGTTGCGGCGGGTCGTCGCCCGTACTGGCCGCTCGCGCGGCTACATCAACGGCGTGCCCCAACCGACCCAGGCGCTGCGGGAACTGGGTGAACGGCTGGTGGATATTCACGGCCAGCACGAGCATCAATCCCTGCTGCGGCGCGAGGCCCAGCGGCAACTGCTGGACGACTACGCCGGCAACCAGGCGCTGGTCGCAGAACTGGTCGAGCAGTATCAAACCTGGAGTCGGTTGCGGCGGGAGCTGCGCGACCTGCGGCAGGCCGCCGCCGAACGCGACGCCCGGCTCGATATTCTGCGCTATCACCTG
This sequence comes from uncultured Candidatus Competibacteraceae bacterium, assembly GCA_937872125.1. GTDB lineage: Bacteria > Pseudomonadota > Gammaproteobacteria > Competibacterales > Competibacteraceae > Contendibacter. The sequence continues at coordinate 3,669 of CALMNY010000390.1, forward strand.
CGGGAACTGGCGGCGCTGAATCTGGCGGAGGGCGAAGTCGCGCACCTGGAACGCGAGCAGCGGCAACTGGCCCACGCCAGCCAGTTGCTGGACACCAGCCAGCGCCTGCTGGGCTGGCTGAGCGAGGACGAAGAGTCTTCCATCACCGACCGGCTCGATCATGGGCTGCGCGAACTGAATGTCCTGAGCCGCCTGGACACCCGTCTGATCCCGGTCAGCGAATTGTTGAACGCGGCCCTGATTCAGATTCAGGAAGCCAGCAGCGAGTTGCGCAGTTACGCGCAGGCGCTCGATCTCGATCCCGGCCATCTGGCTCAGGTCGAACAGCGGCTGGCGGCCGCCCACCAACTCGCCCGCAAGCATCGAACCACGGCTGAGGAGCTGCCGGCGCTGCGAGCGCGGTTCGAGGCTGAACGGGATACGCTCGAGCACAGCGAAACCCGGCTGGAGGCTTTGCAACAGGCGCTGAAAGACGCGCGGGCGGCCTATCAGACCGGGGCCGACCGTCTCAGCGAACGGCGAACGGCGGCGGCGCGCGAACTGGGCGAGCGGGTTTCAACCGCACTGGCGGGGCTGGGAATGCCGGGCGGCCGCTTCGCCATCGTGCTGGAGCGGCTGGAACAGCCTGCGCCGGCTGGATTGGAAGCGGTGGAATTCCAGGTCAGCGCCAATCCCGGCCAGCCGATGCGACCGTTGGCCAAGGTCGCTTCCGGCGGCGAACTGTCGCGCATCAGCCTGGCGATTCAGGTGATCGCCGCCCATGCCGCCCGTATCCCGACCCTGATCTTCGACGAAGTAGATACCGGCATTGGCGGCGGAGTCGCAGAAGTGGTGGGTCGGCAGTTGCGGGCGCTGGGCGGAGGGCGGCAGGTGCTCTGCGTGACCCACCTGCCCCAGGTCGCGGCGCAAGCGCACCAGCAGTTCAAGGCGGAAAAACAGAGCGACGACGCAACCACCCACACACAAGTCGTATTGTTGGAGTCCGAGGCGCGGGTTACGGAAATCGCCCGGATGCTGGGTGGCCTGGAATTGACTATGAATACCCTGGCGCACGCACGGGAGATGGTGGAGCAGGCAACCAGGGAGATGAACCTGAAAGAAGGCTGTTTGTAGCTGCTCGCAGTCACACTCCACCCGCACTACGATCCAGCCCTCCCCATGCCGTTCCCACGCCAGCGCCGATCCCGGTCCGCCGCTGGCGCCCGTCGCTAATGCTATCGCCGTCATGGTTTCTTCCACGCATTGATCAAGCGTTGCTAAAAAAATCTCGATGGGTCTTGTGCAAATTCTGGCGGTATTGTATAAATATTGTCTAATATTTTTAGACAAGCTCCACGCTTGCGGAGGATGCACCCATGTCGGGATCGCTGGATCGCTTCAAAACCGCGTTCAACCAGTTGCACAAGGATACGCTGCACCTGCTGGATGAAATCTACGCGCCGGACGTGGAATTCCGCGACCCGGTCCACGAACTCAACGGCCTGCCGGCGCTGCGGGACTATTACGGCCGGTTGTACGACGGCGTGGTTTCCTGTCATTTTGACTTCGAAGCCGAGGTGATCCAGGACCAGCAGGGGATGCTGGTGTGGATCATGCGGTTCCAGCACGCCCGCTTCCGGCGCGGCGAGACCCTGGAACTGCGTGGCGTCAGCCACCTCAAGTTCCGCGACGACGGCAAGGTGTTTCAGCACCACGACTACTTCGATATGGGTGAATTTATTTACGAACGGGTTCCCGTGCTGGGCGGCGTCATCCGCACTATCAAGAATCGCCTGTGACGGGGGAGAAGAAGAACATGAAAATCGCCATCATCGGGACGGGCATCAGCGGTCTGACCGCCGCTTGGCAACTGCACCGGGAACATGATCTGGCGCTGTTCGAGGCCAACGACTACATCGGTGGCCATACCCACACGGTGGACGTGGAGGTCGGGGGACGGAGCCATGCGGTGGATACGGGCTTCATCGTCTTCAACGACTGGACCTATCCGAACTTCATTGACCTGCTGGAACAGCTCGGCGTCGTCTCCCAGCCCACCCTGATGAGCTTCAGCGTGCGCTGCGAGCGCACCGGGCTGGAATACAACGGCGAGAAT
>CALMNY010000391.1 GCA_937872125.1 uncultured Candidatus Competibacteraceae bacterium
TGGACTGGAAAACGCCCATGGGTTTGACCAAGGTGGTCGCCAAGGAAGTGGACCCGGCCTGGCGTCCGCCCGCTTCGATCAAGGCCGAACACGCCAAGGAGGGCGACATCCTGCCGGATGTGATTCCCGGCGGTCCCGACAACCCGCTGGGGCGCTATGCGATGCGCCTGGGCGTGCCCGGCTATCTGATCCACAGCACCAACAAACCCTTTGGCATTGGCATGCGGGTCACGCACGGTTGCGTGCGGATGTACCCGGAAGACATCGAGCGCCTGTTTGGCATGGTGCCCGTTGGCACGCCAGTACGATTGATTGATCAGCCGGTCAAAGTGGGTCGCCTGAACGGGCAATTGATGGTCGAATCGCACGCGCCGCTGGAGGAGGACAACCTGCCGATCAAGGTCACTTTGGAGCAGGCCCATCAGGCCGTCATTGCCAAGACGGGGCTGGACATGCCTGGCGTGGATCAGGCCACGCTGGAGCTGGCGGTCGAACAGGTTAGCGGTATTCCCGTGCCGATTTCCGCGCCCGTTTCGTATCCGGCGCCACCCATTGCGCCGGCGTCGGTGGAACCGGCCCCTGGAGCGCCGATGGCTGGTCGGGCGCCGGTTCCTTATCCGCCCGCCACTGCGTACAACTATCCGCCCGGTCCGGCTTACCGGCCCGCGCCGCCTGGCGCCGCCACTCCTTATGGCAATCCAGCGGCGGATTACCAGTATCCTTCTTCCTATCCGCCAGCGGCGACGCCGGCCTACCCATCGCCACCGGTCTATCCGGCGCCCTATCCCTATTCCACGCCGCCCATGGTTCAGCCTTCCATTCGTGGTGAGATCCGCGAACCGCCAACGCTTCCCCCACCAAGTCGGTTGTGACGACCACAAAAAAACCCCGCATCAGCGGGGTTTTTTTACAGCCGTTTGTCACGTCTGACTTATTTATACATCGACTTTTTGAACATGCGGTTGATCTTTTCCTCGGTTGCCATGCTCATGGACTTGGCTTCGTTGGCGGTATCCAGCGCCTGGCGCGCCATGGCCTTGGCCTCGTTGGCATCGTTCTGCACTTTCTGCAGATCGCTGGTGCTGGCGCAGCCAACGGTCAAGCCGGCGATCAGGGCCAGGGCGGACAGCTTGGTGACAGTCTTGAGGGACATCTTCAACTCCTTAACAGTCTCATTTCAAACAAAAAAGGTGCTGGCTAACGACGCTGTCGTTAAAGCACAACCAAGTTGCAACAACACAACAAAGCCATTATATAACGAAACTGGCATGAACGGACAATGCCAAACCACACCGACTAGCGAATCTCGACGCGCATCCCCTTTCTCACCCAGGGTCTAAGCGCTTCGATCTGGGAGTTGTCCAGCGCCACGCAACCGCTGGTCCAGTTGATGCCCGCGCTGTGGATTTGTGGATTGCCCATCCCCACCCCATGAATGCCAATCTGCCCACCCAGCGGCGTGTCTTGCGGCGGCGTCTGGCCGGTGAGCCAGGCGGCGCGAATGCGCTCATAGGTCATGCGGTCGATTCGATGCTCCCGCAATGCCCGCTCTGCGTAATCGGGGTTGGGATAATCAAGGCCAATGAAGGTCTTGAAGCGGCTTTGGTCGTTGATCCAGCCAATCCGAAACACCCCAGTCGGCGTCCGGTTATCGCCACGGCGGGCTTTAAGGCCGGCGCCACTGCTTCCCAGCGCAATCGGATGAAACACCTTAATCGTTCGCTGGCCCTGCATGATGCTCAACGTGTCGGCCTTGGTATCCACCAGCAGCCAGGGACCAGGCGGCGCGGTTTGGCTCGCCAACAGCGGCGGCGCGGATTCCTGAGGGTCATTCAGGGCGCAGGCGCTGATCAGCCACGCCGACAGACCGAGAACAATAGCCTGCTTACCGAACTTCCACATACTGACTTTACGCCTCTTACCGTTTCACTGAACATAAGTTTATAGAATAGCCCGCGCAGTGGCGCAAGCCTGTTTTCCGCGCCCGACTGCGATCAGAATCGGGGATCCAGCGTCACCTGGCTCAGCACCGAGTTGCCTACAAAGCAGTTTTCCTTGGCTTTTTTGTGCAACTCCCGTACCGCATCCTCATCAGGAAGCGTTGCGCCACTGAACGTCACCCGGGGCCGCAGGGTCATTCGGGCAACCATTAGCTTGCCTTTCTCGTTCTTGCCCAGTTCGGCCACCGGTTCGTCTTCGTAGCGATCTACCACCAGTTTCCTGAGCGCGGCGATGGCCAGAAAGGTCAGCATGTGGCAACTGGACAACGCCGCCAGCAGCGCCTCTTCGGGGTTGCTCATTTCAGGGTTGCCGGAGAAGTCCGGCGCGGATGAGCCTTGGACGGTCTGCCCGCCGGCCAGCCGCCAGACGTGGTCGCGGCTGAAGGTTTTCACGTCAAAATCCGGGGTGGTGCGTTGCCAGTTCAGGCCAATGGAAAACGTGGACATGTGTAGTTCCTCACGATGGAAAAATCCACGGGGTTATCGCCCCGTAGTGCAAAGAGGTCAGCGGCTGACCGGCGGCAACGCTTCCAGCGCCGCCGGCGCGCAGGGGTCGCCGTGCAACGCCTGCTCCAGCCGGGCGATGCGTGCGCGTAATTCATCGTTCGCCGCTTCCTGCCGGGCCAGCAGCGCCGCGCCGTCCATCGCGTGGATACCGGATCGCGCCCCGTCCCGGAGCGCAGCTCC
>CALMNY010000392.1 GCA_937872125.1 uncultured Candidatus Competibacteraceae bacterium
CGCGGCGGTACTCAGTTGGCTACCGCCGAGTCGCCGCCGCTCACCGGCGCTGATCGCATCACCATCGCGGGCGAAACTTATTACGGCGCCTCCCTGGTGCTGCCCGCCCCGAGCCTGGACGGCCCTCACACCCTGCGTGCCGAGATTCTCAGCCACGAGGGCACCCTGATCACCCGCGAGGAGAGCGCCGTGATCATCGATCGCCAGCCGCCGGTCCTGAGCGGAGGCTTCGCTTATTTCTCGCACTGGGGCCCAAACAACCGCGACCCCCTCGAACCCGAGGCGCTGGTATCCGGCTATGGCGTGGGGCGAATCATCGCCCGCGGCGTGGCGGATGCCCACGCCGGGCTCGCCATCGACGGCGCGCGCTTTCAGAGTATCTACCTGGAGGGACCGCACCGTGGCGAGGTTGCCTACGAGACGCCTGCCGTCTTCTCGGGTACGGACCTGGTAGTGGGGACGGGCAACGAGGGGAGCGTGGCCCGCGGGGTGCATCTGCCCGTCTGGGACGGGGCCTTGCTGCTGCGCTTCGTCGCCTTCGATCGGGCCGGCAACGCCGCGTCCTTCGATGTCCCGGTACGCTTTGATGGCGAGTACAGCGGTGCGATCGCGCAACTCTTCGCCGTCTACAACCCGGCCAGCAGCAACAACCCCGTGCCGGGAAGTCCCTATGTCGGGTATGAGCTGTATACGCCGGGGATGACCGTCCATACCAATCCGGTGAAACTGCTGGTTCGGGTGCCGAAAAGCGCATGGTGGGAGTTCAACCCCACCGGCGTCATGCTGCACGCCGAAGGCCTTGGGCCCTGGCCGACCCCGGCCGACTATGTGGATGCGGCGTACGCTTACAAGACCTACGATTTCAGCTATCGTCCCGTCAGTGAGCTCAATTCGGATGGGCTCCATCCAGACTTTCGCGTCGCGGCGCCCCTGGTCTGGGCCGGGGACCCGCCCCGCTCGATTCGCCCCGATCTCATCCTGGCCGCCGGCGTCCCACACACGCCCGCCCTCATCGGAGTGGCCATCGAGTATGCTAACGCCGGCCCGGTGGCCTTTAATCTCCACGGGACGCATTATCTCAGCCCGCGCCTCGATACCCTGACGCGGGTGACTCTGACGGCCGCCGCGCGACCGTATGACCAGATTGCCACCTATAAACCCGATGACAGTGACAGTTGCGTCATTCGCGCCGGCGCCACCCAGTGCAGCATCTACCCCTACCGCGTGTTTGGAGACACGGCCGACGGCATGGAGGTGCGGACTTACGAGGCGCGCATCACCCATCACGACGGCACGTTGCGCAGCCCCATCAGCTGGTATACCCACCGGCATGACACCCGCCCGCCGGTCATCGCCACAGTGGCGCCGGTGGAGGAAAACAGTCACCTCGACGTGCGGCTCAGTGAATACTTGACCGGTGCCTGGTGGGCGAGTGTCAATGTGGTCCGGGTCTGGGGTGAGGCGGTCCCGGCGGGAGGTGGCGCGCCCGTCACCCTGGCGCACAGCACGCTGCGACCCCTGGGCGGCGACCAGTGGCAGGCCCTCCTCCCGCTAGCCGGCGTGCCGGACGGGGCATATACCGTCACGGTCTACGCGCTGGATTACTACGGGAATCAGTCCGCGCCGAAGGTGATCAAGGGGGTCCTGGTTGATCACGCCCCGCCGACGGCATCCTTCTTCGTCGATGGCGGCGCGGCGCTGGGCGGCACACCGATCGGGGATATCGGCGACATCTTTTTCCGCGTGACCGACGCCGCCGATCCCGCCCCGCGGGTACTGCGTGCCAGTATCGCCGGCGGCCCGTTGGGAGATGACGTCAATCTGGGATTTCATAAAGATGGCAGCGCCTATCGGATTGAATATCCGGTGATGTTGCCCAGCCTGGCGGCAAATGACTACACCATCACGGTGGAACTGCGCGATGCCAGCGGCAATCAGGCCACCGCCGTCCAGAACTTCACCTTTGCGCCACCGCGCCTGGGGCTGACCCCGGAAAATGGGCCGCACATCCGCCTGCCCTTGCTCAACGAGGCGGTCCCGGTCCGCCTGGACAATGGCAACTGGCCCCTGACCAGTGACCCGGTGGTGCTGATGGATGCCGGGGGCCTGCCCCTCACCGGCCCGGCCAGCCTGCTGGTGGCCTGGAGCGCGGACGCCCTCGGCGCCCTGCTTGTTGATGGTCAACGCCTGGAGCCGGGCAGCCGCCTGACCCTGCCCGATTACGATTTCACGCGTGCCCAATCCCGCATCCAGCTGCCGCTGGCGCTGGCCGACAGCCCCGAGGTCGAGCCAGGTTGGGTGGGGACGCTGATCATCCAGATCGAACGTCCCGAGGCGCCAGTGTTCGTCGAAGCGGTGCATGCCTGGTCGCCCGCGGCGGCGATGGTCATCGTGCCCGACGAAGCGGCCTATGCGCGCAGGGTGCAGCACGCCCTGATCAAGGTTACCGACAGCGGCGAGGGGCACTGCAGGCGCATTGACGGCCTGCGCGACGCCAGTGCGACCCGGGTCTCCAGCGCCCCCGACGGTACCCCGCGCTGCGCCGTGCACTGGTCCGGGATACCCGCCTCCCTGGACATTCATCCCCTCAGCAGCGCACAGCTGGCGGGCTATTTGGACAGCCCGGACGCGGAGGCGCGCGGGGGCTACCAGCCCGGGCTGATGGTGGTGCAGAACGGCAGCACGCG
>CALMNY010000393.1 GCA_937872125.1 uncultured Candidatus Competibacteraceae bacterium
GATGCCGGCGGCGATGCCGTGGGAGCATGGCGCGGCGTTTCCAGTGGTGTTCGGCACCTCGCATGTCGCCCTGTGGCATCGGGCGCGGTTGCGGGCCGGCGAGACGCTGGTGGTGCATGGCGCGTCCGGCGGGGTGGGATTGACCGCTGTGGCCATTGGCAAGCAACTGGGCGCAACGGTGATTGCCACCGCCAGCAGCCCCGACAAGCTGGAGGTCGCCCGGCAGCATGGCGCGGATCACCTGATTGATAGCAACCGCGAGGACGTGCGCGAACGCATCAAGGAACTGACCGGCGGACGGGGCGCGGATGTGGTTTACGATCCGGTCGGCGGCGATCTGTTCGCCGCCTCCCTGCGCAGCATCGCGTTCGAGGGGCGGATTCTGGTCATCGGCTTTGCCGGCGGCACGGTGCCGCAAATCCCCGCCAATCACCTGCTGGTCAAGAACGTGGACGTGATCGGCCTCAACTGGCCGGCCTACGCGGAACTGAATCCCCAGGTGATGACCGAGAGCTTCCGCATCCTGATCGGCTGGTATCTGCAAGGCGCGATGCAACCGCATATTTCGGCGACTTACCCGCTGGAACAGGCGGTGGAAGCGTTGCGCTCCGTGGTCGCGCGCAAATCCACCGGCAAGGTGGTCATCACGGTGGGCGAGTGAGGCATGGCGGATGAATTGACGATCCGCCATTTGGGGCGGCTGACGCGGGCGACGGCGCGGGGTAACGACGCGGGGCTGAAGAAATTCCGCAACGCACTGTTGCTCAAGAATTTTAGCATCGCCGCCGAGCGGGAAAACCAGTTGGAATTGCGCCGCCGCGCGTATCTGACGCAGGATGACTGGCCGATGCGGGTGATCGTCCGCCGCGACGGCGCCCAGTTCGAGATTGATTACTATCTGTACATCCCCTGGGGCTGGATCGGCGCGTTCACGGTGTTGATGTTTCTGGTGCTGCCGTTCGCCGGCATCCCGAATGCGTTGCTGGCGTTCGGGCTGGCCTTGGTGGTGGCGGGGCTGGCGATTTACAAACAGAAATTCGATTGCCGGCCCGACGCGCGATTCTGGCAGCAACGGCCCCGGCAGCGTTGGGGCGAGACCCTGGAACGGCTGCTGCGGGAAGCGTTTTTCTGATCCTCTTCTTGGCGTTCCTGGCGTCTTGGCCGTTCATCGGGTTATTTCGGTCCAACCCAATGGTTTGAAGCGCGATAACAACCCTACAGTTGCGTAGCCTTGAACGTATCGCACTGCCGCAAATCCCCACCGGCGAGACCGCGTTTGAACCAGCGCACCCGCTGCGCGGAACTGCCGTGCGTGAAGGAATCCGGCGCGACATAACCCTTGGCTTGCATTTGCAGGCGGTCATCGCCGATGGCGCTGGCAGCGTTCAGCCCTTCCTCGACATCGCCCGCTTCCAGAATCTGACGGGCTTTATGAGCATGATGGGCCCAAACGCCGGCGAAACAGTCGGCCTGCAATTCCAGGCGGACGGATAGAGTATTCGCTTCCGCTTCCCTGACACGGCTGCGCAGCGCCTCGACCTGGCCCGAAATGCCCAGCAGGTTCTGCACGTGATGTCCGATTTCGTGGGCGATCACATAAGCCTGGGCGAAATCACCAGGCGCTCGGAAGCGGTTTTTAAGTTCCTGGTAAAAGCTCAGATCAATATAGACCTTCTGATCCGCCGGGCAGTAAAACGGGCCGACCGCGGCCTGGGCGAAGCCGCACGCCGACTGCACCGCGCCGGTGAACAGCACCAGTTTTGGATCCTGATAGACGCCGCCCATGCGCCGGAACAGGTCGCGCCAGGTGTCTTCCGTATCGGCCAGCACGACCGAGACAAACTGGCGCAAATCATCCTGCCCGGGAGGGGCGGCGGCTGACTGCTGGGGGGGGCTGCCACTTGGCGCTTTGCTCTGAAGCAGCGTACTGGGATCAACGCCAAAGATCATAGCCAGCAATACGATCAGGAGGGTGCCGATACCCCCGCCCGCAATGGTGGAGGTGGCCCGCAGACCCCGCCGATCCTCAACATTGTTGCTTTGTCTACCACTTCTCCAGCGCATGGAAACCTCTCTTTAGGCTGTGTATCGCTCCCACAGTATCAACAGATGCTAACCGAATTTCGCAGCATTCACTGCACAGGCATCATCATCGCACGGCGCGGGCGGTCTGGCGCGAGTGCGGGCGAATCTGGTAAATTAGCAATTGCTAATTGTCATTGCTTCCCATTGCATCGTGCATCCATCCTGTCAACCTCTACCGCTTGCGATGGTTTCCGGTCGGCGCCCGCCCCCGGAACTGTTCGATCCGATCTCATCCTCACGCTCGATCCGCGCTGCCCGAGCGCATTGTCCGTTATGAAAGAATATGCTCTGATCCTGCTCAGTACGATTCTGGTCAATAACTACGTTCTGGTGAAATTCCTGGGGTTGTGCCCGTTCATGGGGGTTTCCCGCAAGCTGGAAACCGCCATGGGCATGGGGCTGGCGACCACCTTCGTGCTCACCCTGTCCTGCATCTGCGCCTACCTGACTGATCACTACCTGCTGATTCCGCTGGGGCTGGAATACCTGCGCACCATTGCCTTCATCCTGGTCATCGCGGTGGTGGTGCAGTTCACCGAGATGGTGGTGCATAAAACCAGCCCCGTGTTGTATCAGGCCCTGGGAATTTATCTGCCGCTGATCACCACTAACTGCGCAGTGCTGGGGGCAGCGTTGCTGAACGTACAGGAGCGGCATGATTTCATCGCCTCTGCACTGTACGGCTTTGGGGCGGCGGTCGGGTTTTCGCTGGTGATGGTGCTGTTCGCGGCCATGCGCGAACGGATCGTGGTCGCTGATGTGCCGGTACATTTTCGCGGGCCGGCCATCACCCTGATTACCGCCGGCTTGATGTCGCTGGCGTTCATGGGCTTTTCCGGTCTGGTCAGAGGTTGAACGTTATGATGATTGCCATTTTCGCATTGGGCGCGCTGGCGGGCGCGTCGGGTTTGTTGCTGGGTTTCGCCGCAATCCGGTTCAAGGTCGAGGGCGACCCCATCGTCGAGAAAATCGAGGCCGTTCTGCCGCAGACCCAATGCGGCCAATGCGGTTACGCCGGCTGTAAGCCTTACGCCGAGGCCATTGCCGCTGGCGAGGCCGAGATCAACCTGTGCCCGCCCGGCGGCGCGAACGGCGTCGCGGCCCTGGCCGATCTGCTGGGCCGCGAGATTCCACCGCTCAATGGCGGGACCGGCGCCGAAAAACCGAAAATGGTCGCAGTCATTGACGAGCAGAGTTGCATCGGCTGCACGCTGTGCATCCAGGCTTGTCCGGTGGACGCCATTCTCGGCGCGGCCAAGCACATGCACACCGTCATCGCCCGCGAATGCACCGGTTGCGAACTGTGCGTCGCGCCGTGCCCGGTGGATTGCATCCACATGACGCCCATTGCGGAAACCATCACGACCTGGAAATGGGCCTATCCCGGCGCCGCCGTCCGGGCCGCCGCATGAGCGCGCTGTTTCCCTTCCACGGTGGCCTCAAGACCGTCCGCCACAAAACTGAATCCAACACGCTCCCCATCGAAGCCGGCCCGCTGCCGCGCCGGTTGATCGTGCCGCTGCGCCAGCACATGGGCAACGCCGCCAAGCCCTGCGTCCAGCCCGGCGACCGGGTGTTGAAAGGCCAGATGATCGGCCAGCCCGATGGCTTCATCAGCGCCGCCGTCCACGCGCCGAGTTCCGGGGTGGTGGCGGCGGTGGACTTACAGCCAGTCCCCCACCCTTCCGGCCTGGCGGATCTGTGCGTGACTATCGAGACCGACGGCGAGGACCGCTGGATCGAGCGCGAACCGCTGGATTACCGCCAGATGCATCCCAGCGACCTGCGCAACGCCCTGCGCAACGCCGGAGTGGTCGGTCTGGGCGGGGCGGTGTTTCCCAGCGCAGTCAAGCTCAATCCGGGCGGCCATTGCGAGCGGGTGGAAACCCTGATCCTGAACGGGGCCGAGTGCGAGCCGTGGATCACCTGCGATGATCGAATCATGCGCGAACGGGCGGCGGATATCGTCGCCGGCCTGGCGATCATGGCGCATCTGCTGGAGCCGCGCGAGGTGCTGATCGGCATCGAGGAGGACAAGCCGGAAGCGATTGCCGCCATGACCGCCGCCTGCGCCGGAACCGGTTACGAGGTGCGGGCCGTGCCAACCCGCTACCCCAGCGGCAGCGTCAAGCAGCTTATTTTTTTGCTGACCGGTCGAGAGATTCCCGATCAGGGTTTGCCGCTCGACATTGGCGTGCAGTGCTTCAACGTCGCCACCGCCTATACCGTGCAGCGCGCCATTGCTCATGGCGAACCGGTGATTGCGCGCGTCGTCACCGTCACCGGCCACGTCCAGCGCCCGCGCAACATCAATGCCTTGTTGGGCACGCGCTTTGCCGATCTGGTCGCCCAGTGCGGCGGTTATCGGGACGGCGTTCAGCGGCTGATCATGGGCGGGCCGATGATGGGTTTTGCCCTGCACAGCGACGACGTGCCGGTGACCAAGGCCAGCAACTGCATCCTCGCCGCCAGCGCCGAGCAACTGACCCCGGA
>CALMNY010000394.1 GCA_937872125.1 uncultured Candidatus Competibacteraceae bacterium
GATAAAAATGGTCCGCGCCAGCGGCGCAATCACCGGATTGCGGCCATGGAAACAATCCTTGCCCTTGTAATCGACGAACTCGACCATGATTTCGCAGAAATTCTGCAGCCCTCCGGGCACACCAGTGGTAGCGGATTTCGCCGCCTTGGTGAACAGCCACAGGAACAGCGCCCCCAGACCGATCGAGAACAGCATAGTATCCAGATGGATCACGCCAAACCCGCCTGTTTCCTCGCCATGCAGGAAGTGCATGTGAGTCAAATCGAACCGGAGATTAGTCAGGTGGTGGATGATATACCCTGTTGCGGAATGACCAGTTTCGCTCATAGCGTCCTCACCGAAGCGTCGAATGTGAAGGGTAATACCAGCCAGTACGCCATCAGCGCCGCCATATAGGCCAACAGCAGGGGCAACGGTGAGACATCAAGCCACAACAGGGCGATGCTCAGCAAGACGACGGTCAGCAGCAGTTTGACCATCTCGCCCAGGTAGAAGGCGCGGGCGATTTTGGCGGCGGGCGCGCCGATGCGAACTGAAAAGACCTGGCTGGCGAAATACAGGGTAACGAGGGTACTGACGCCGCCCCCGATCAGCGCGGAATAGGCGGACTGGACGCCGCTACAGGCGAGAGAAACCAGCGCGCCCAGCAACGTAACGATCAGTTGAATGAGAAGGATGGTCCGGGTGACCTGTTTTGCGCCCATGGCTCGCATTGGTTCTAATTCTCTAGGCGCCGCATTGCGCTGGGCATATTTATAGGTCTAGTTATCAATCTGTTTTGGTTTTGTTTCTCTACGAAACTCCAAAATCACTCCCCAAAAAACCCGCTTTCCCGGCTTTCCCTGCTACGTAGAGCGGCACGAATTATAGGGACTTTACCGCGACGGGGTCAACGAAAATTACCGTGTCACCGAACCCGGGACAGGATGCCATCCAACTCATCCAGGCTGTTGTAGTGGATCATCACGCACCCCTTGCCCGAGGTGGCGTGGCGCACGCGCACCCGCGCGCCCAGCCGCTCCGACAGGTCGTCCTGCAACGAGCGGATATTGGGATCGAGCGACTGGGTCGCGGGCGCTGGATCACTGACACTCTGTTGGAGACGACGGGCCAGATCCTCGGTTTCCCGGGCCGACAGGCCGCGCACCTGCACCTGGCGGGCGGCTTCCCGCTGCAAAGGCGGCGGCAGGGGTAACAGGGCGCGGGCGTGGCCCATGTCCAGCTTGCGCTCGCGCACCAGGCGCTGCACATCCTCGGCCAGTTCCAGCAACCGCAGCAGATTGCTCACGGCCGCCCGCGACCGGCCTACCGCCTCGGCGGCCTGCTGGTGGGTCAGGTTGAATTCGGCGATCAGCCGTTGCAGAGCAGCGGCTTCCTCCAGGGGATTGAGGTCCTCACGCTGAATGTTCTCGATCAACGCCATGGCGATGGCGGCCTGATCGGACACCTCGCGGATCACCGCCGGCACTTCGGGCAATTCGGCCAGTTGCGCCGCCCGCCAGCGCCGCTCGCCGGCGATCAGCTCGTAGCGCCCCTCCCCCAGCGGCCGCACCACCACCGGCTGCACGACCCCCTGGGCGCGGATGGATTCCGCCAGTTCCCGCAGGGTGTCTTCGCGCAAATCCTGGCGCGGCTGATAACGACCGCGCTGAATGCAAGCGACCGGCAACTGACGCAGCGTTTCAACGGCTGGGGTCGGCGGCGTCTCACTCCGTGCCGCTGCGCCCGCACCCAGCAATGCATCCAGGCCACGCCCCAGCCCACCCCTTTTTTTGATCATGCGCTCGCCCTCTCCCCTACTCTAGCGGTAGGTCGCCGCAGGCGCTTCCGCACTTCCTTGGCCAAATCCCGGTAGCTTTGCGCGCCACGCGAACTGTCATCGTAATAAATGATGGGCAGACCATAGCTGGGCGCCTCGGCCAGCCGTACATTGCGCGGGATCAGCGTCTCGAACACGGCTGCGCCGAAATGTTCGGTGATCTGGGTGGAAACGTCGTTGGCCAGCCGGTTGCGGGGATCGAACATGGTTCGCACCAGACCC
>CALMNY010000395.1 GCA_937872125.1 uncultured Candidatus Competibacteraceae bacterium
TCGTGAAGGGCCTTCGCGCCGGCCAACTCGAATACCGCGAAGGCGCGGTCTGGGGCAATCCCGATCTGCGGTTGTTGCGGAGCCAACTCCAGCGGTACATTGCCGAAGAACTCGGCGCGGCTGATTTGGCGCGCGTCAAAAACCGGATCGAGCTGCGCCAGAGAGAATGGCGCGCTCTGGCGGACGCCGCACTGGCACCGTCGCGGTAATCCTCAACGGGTAGGACAACCCCCATGCGCATCGTCCTGCTGTTGATCGTGCTAGTGGGCTGTCGCAGTGATTTTGACAGGTATTTCCGGGTACCCTATGGTGGTCAAGAGGAGGAATTCCTATGGCCCACAAATACCTGGTTGACCTGACTGAAGAGGAGCGGGGGTATCTGCTCGACCTGATTAACAAAGGCAAACCGGCCGCCCGCAAGGTGGCGCGTGCCCATGTGTTGTTGCGCGCCGGGGAGGGGGCTACCGACGACGAGATTGCGCAAGCGCTGCATCTGGGGGCCTCAACCGTCCATCGCACTCGCCAACGCTTTGTCGATGAAGGCCTGATGCCGGCCTTAAGCGAGCGACCCCGACCGGGCCAGTGCCCGGTTTTGACCGGCAAACAGGCGGCCTTTTTGGTGGCCTTGGCGTGCAGTACGCCGCCGGCGGGACGCCGCCGGTGGACGCTGCGACTCTTGGCGGATCGTTTGGTCGAACTCCAGCAAGTCGAGGCGATTTCCCACGATACGGTTGGTCGCGTGCTTAAAAAAACGACCTCAAACCTTGGCAGCGTAAAGAATGGTGCATTCCGAGCGTAAGTCCCGCTTATGTCTGGCATATGGAAGATATCCTGGATTTGTATGCCGAGCCTGACGATCCTCGATGGCCGCAGGTGTGCTTCGACGAAAGCCCGGTGCAGTTGACCAGCGAAACCCGTCGTCCGCTGCCGCCCCGTCCGGGCCAACCCGAGCGCTATGACTGTGAATATAAGCGGGAAGGCACCGCCAACTTGTTTCTCTTCGTGCACCCGTTGCAGGGTTGGCGCCAGGTCAACGTCACGAAACGACGGACCACCCAGGACTTCGCCCAGCAGATGCGGTTGCTGGTCGATGGCTACTTCCCGATGGCGGAGCGAATCCGACTGGTGGTGGATAATCTCAATACCCATACCCCAGCCTCGCTGTACGAAACCTTCTCGCCGGCCGAAGCCCGTCGGATCACCCGCAAGTTGGAGTTTCACTACACCCCCAAGCATGGCAGTTGGCTCAATATGGCCGAATGCGAACTGGCGGTCTTGGCAACCCAGTGTTTGGATCGCCGGATCCCCGACATCGGCACCTTGCGTGCGGAGATCGCCGCCTGGCAACTCCAGCGCAACCAGCAGCAGGCCAAGATCCACTGGCAGTTCGGTACTGATGTAGCCCGGGGCAAACTCAAGCGCCTTTATCCGTCTGTGGAGCAACCCGAAGATACGCAGGGAGCAGAGGCGTCCTGACCTGTCAAAATCACTGCGACAGCCCACTAGTGGTCTGTCATGCTAATTTTTAGGGGACAGAGGGTATGCTAACCCATCTTCACAGCCCCTTCAAAAAATCCCTTATTAATCGGAAAGTTGCCGATCAAACAAATGGCGAGTGGCACTACATGCTCGTCGTCGAGGGGAGAAAGGTCGGTTAAACGATCAGCTTGACGATCCCTCCCGGGGCGGGGTTGAGGTTCAGTGCCTGGTAAATGGCGAGGGCCTCGGGTTCGGGCCGGGTCGCCTTGCGGACATGCAGGATACGGCCATCGGCCCTGCGGAAGGTGGCGGTCACCCGACATTGGCTACCCAGAATCTCGCGTAACGTGTCCCAACGGCCCGCGATCCCCTGCTCCTTGAGGTGGCGACGAATGATCTGGACGAACTGATAAGCCAGCACGGTGATGAACAAATGACCATCGACGCGGGTTTCCTGATGGTGAAACACCGGACGCAGACCGAGTTCGGACTTGAGGCTGCGGAATACGGCTTCGAGATCGGTCAGCAGGGTATAGGTTCGCCACAGGCGCTCGGCGTCCCACGTGGTTTCGTTGCTCCGCAGACAGTAGACCCCGGGATGGGTCAGGCGACTACCCGGGATGGGCTGTTTCTCAAAATGCAGCGCCGTGGCTTTTTGGCCGGTCGCGTCGGGGACGAGTTCGATGGCGTAGTGCTGGCCGGCCCCACGGCATTGCGCCTTGAGCCGACCCAGGCGTTCGGAGAGTTTTTCCATCCGCTTTTCGCCACGGGGTTTCGCGAGCCCTTCGATCATCTTTTGCAAACCCGCCTCGAAGCGTTCCGCGAAGCGCTGGTTCATGGCGTTTTCCTTCTCGGCGCGGGCGGGGGAGTAGCAATACAGCCGTACCTCCGTGCCGGCTTCATCGTGCCCGAGTTGTAAGTGGACCGGTTCCCCGGCGGCGGTTTCGATCGCGACGGCGGCGCGCGGATCGAACTGCCGCTCGCGCTCGCGGCTCACCACCAGATACCGATACCCTTCCGCCTTCAGCCAGGCGAGATTCTCTTCCGAGGCCAACCCGCTGTCCATGACGATCAGGGCGCCCGGCGGCGCACCCAAACTCTGGAGCATCCCGGCCAGCGTCGTGCCCTCGGCGACATTGCCGTCAAAGTACTCGGAGCGGCGCACGAAGCCGCTGCCATCCAGCACCAGGCCCAGGGTCACGAGGGGACAATCGGTGCGTTTTTCTTTCGAGTGGCCTCGGCGGGCCTTGGGATTGCGAGCGGCTTCCCCTTCAAAATAGGTGTTGGTCAGATCGTACAGCGTCACCGTGGTTTCCAGCCCGAAGAGGGAACTGACCCGACCGAACAAGGCCTCTTCCAGGGTGGACCGATGTTGGATCAAGGCGTCCGAGGCGCGATACAGCGCATTCTCGGCCATCGCTTCGAAATCCACCTCCAGCAACTCCCCCAGACCGCTCTGCCGCTCCAGCCAGCGCCGCGTCGCTCGCTCCGAGCCCGGGTGCGCCATGCGCCCGATGATCACGCCCAGAATGACCGACCGGAGCGGACCCGACAGCCCCAAACCGGTCAGTAACTCGATGAATCCCACCGCCCGCATCGCCCACAGGGCCACCTGTTCGACCCCGACCGCGCGCGGTCGCGTCAGCTCCAGGGAGTCGACATCGACCGCCTGCACGTCGGTATCGAGCGCGGTCCCGGTGGCCTCCGCGCCCGCGGCGGGGGCGGCCCGGCGTTCCCCCCAGCGCGCCAGCAGTAAGGCCGCATAGCGCTGGGCCGCCGCTTCGACGCTTGGCGGACCGTCCAGGGGTAACAGCGCGGCCTGGCCGTGCATCAATTCCTCAATGCGCACGCAGAGCACCGGCCAGTGCTCTCGGGGAACCGGGAAATGCCGACCGAGATTGAGCACGGTGACCGCACGCACTTTCTGGCCGTGCCGTTCGGAGCGGACGAGGCGATGCGTGAAGTAGGTTTCGCCGGTGGCGGTACTTCGGGTTTGCGTGCGACGGACGTACATGCGAAAACCCTACCGCGCAACCCCACGGGGCGCAATAGAGGTCCAGAAATATTATGGCTCTACTTTTTGCAGCTCGAATGTCTCATATCGCAATTTCAATGACTTACGTTTCATTAGTGGGGGAAATCGGGCAAAATCGAGAGGGAAAGCGTGAAGATGGGCTAATCCAACAAACAGGCTTCAGTTGCGCTAAAATTGAGATAGAGTGATTATCTT
>CALMNY010000396.1 GCA_937872125.1 uncultured Candidatus Competibacteraceae bacterium
GTTCCTTACCCAGCGCCGCGCGCAGTTTGTCAAGCTTGCCGGAACCCGGCGCCCGCCCTCTCGGATTCCCGCTCCTGCCTGGTGCCCACGGCATTGCTAATCCTCTGCTGTTGCAATTGAACATCGCTGATTTTTACCGCTTCCAGCGCGTTCGACAAGCTGTTTCTGCAATCCTTGCTGGTGTCCGTTTACTCCGCCGCCCTTGCCATCGTTGTCAGACACGGGCAGCAGCATCAAGGCGGGCTTTGCAGTTGTGTGTCCAGACGACAAAAACCCCGCCGAGCGGGGTGGAGTAGCGTGAGGAAACATTAAGGAGCAGGGGGGTCCGTTCCGCTCGGTGGCGGGCCAATCGTTAGCGGGATAGGCGGCAATATAAATGTACCCCACGGGGCGCGTGAGGTCAGGGTTGCCAACCGCTCGCGGATGGCGCCAATCAGTAGATCAAATCCCAAGCCAGCGGCTTGGGCGCGCAACTGATCGGTCATTTCCAAATCGGTGGTCAGGACACCGAAGGCGTTGATGGTGAAAAAGTAGGGCGGGTTTTGGCTCTGACCTTCGTTCAAGGAAAGGTAGGCTTCAATCCCGACCGCCTCAGGACGCCCCTCAAGAGCCACCAGATTGGATGACGTATTGAGACGGTTATCAGGCCGGGTTCCGTTCGGGTCGTGTTCGGGATTGGCCCGTACCTCCTGATGCGGGAAAAAATAGGTTTCAAGCCGCCAGGGATAAGGGTTCATACCGGGGTCCAGATTGAGAAATTCGCGCCTGTCGTGCCCACTGCTGGACGCTGGGTTCAGTCGCAACGCGCGGCTGATGCGCCAACACATCAAACCAGCGAACCCGCGCGGCTCGCGGCGCGAGATGGACATGCAGCGCACCCCCCGCCGCGCGGGCCAAACGAACCATGCTCTCCAGAGTCAGGTTCGCATCGCCACGGAGAACTTTCGTGGCATACGCGGCCGATGTTCCAAGCCGGGCCGCCAAATCCCGTTTGATTAAACCTTCGCGGTTCATCTGCCGGGCCAAATCCACTGCAAAATCAATCTTGGCGGCCTCGATTTGGCTTTGTTCGTCATCGGCCAGTTGTCGATACCAACTCAGTGCCTCGTCAATCATGGGGCGTATCCTCCATCCAGGTGAGTTGATGGGTTTGTTTGGCTTGGCGGTAACGACGCCTCAGTTCGACCGCCCGTGCAACATCCTGCGGGTTCGCTGTTTGTCGTTTTTTACGGTTTCCGTGGCTCAGAATGACCAGGTTGCCGCCGTCCTGAAAACAAAATACCCGCAAGGGACCCTTGATAAACTCCCAAATCCCCTCAGGTGCGCTGGCTTCATGAAACAACTCGGGCGTCAGCAGCGCTCGGCCACCGTCAGCGTAGCGTTTGAAAAGCGCACGAAACCCTTTCGCGGTTCCTTGCAAGTTCGCCGGCTGGTTCCGCAAAAAGTCGAGAACGGGGCAGGTTTCATGACCTTCGTCGCCTTCCAAACCGGCGACTACTTGGTTTTGACCCTTTTCGAGTATCACCAGTTTCATAAAACTTAACTTATAGGTTAAGCATTCAGAGATATTGGCGCAAGTTTTACCGCCATCGCCGCCTACCGCACGACGATGATCCCGCAGGGCAACAGTAGCGGCAGCGTCGCGCGCAGCTTGCCGGCCAGATCATCAGGGAGTTAGACGACGGTCACGGCGTAGGCCCCGTCCAGTAGTGGTGCAGGGCTTGCCGAATCGCATCGTCAACCGCGCGTTCGATGGCGCCGGGCAATGAACCAGTCCACGATCAGGCGCTCGGCGGCTACTACTCGTCCTACGACCAGAACGGCGCTATCCCCGGATTCCAGTTTGCCAGCCAGGCGGACGCCGAGACGTTCCAGGAAAAAAATCACCCGGATTCCGGCGCCTGCTGCCAGTCCAAGAACAAAGCGCCAAAGCCGCTTTGCCATTGCCTCCCACCCCCGCCTCGGTGCGCGCCTCGCTGGCCGCGATTGCCGGCGACCGGATCGTTCAAGATTTGATAGATGCGGGTTCGCTGATTCTAACCGAGGAGGCGCTGGCCTATCTGGTCGGCGACAAGGGCAACGCCGACCTGCCCTTGTTCCGTCGCATTCTGGCCGCCGTGCGCGCCTTCTTGACCCGCGCTGGGTTCAAGCTGGACTTGACCACCGATGATCTGGTGCTGCTGGCGCAGTCGGCGCTGGAAACCGCCGCGCAGCGGGAAGTGCGGGCCGGGGCGATCACGAAAGGCGTGCTGGGGCGTAACGAGGAAGACGCCGAAGCGGCCCGGCAGTACGCCGAGGTCGTGGCCCGCTACACCCACCCGGACGGCTCCAAGAAAGCCGGTTGGCTGAAAGCGCCGAACGGGCAACCGACGAAGCTCAACGAGCGGCAGTGGGTGCAGGTAAGGACTCCCAACTTCATCGCGTGGTTTGGGGATTGGGAATATGTCGCACACCAGCAGGCGATTGACGCCATCTTTCCAGTGGAAGCCGTAGCGTTATCAGGAAAGTCGTTACAAGAAATAAACCGTAATGTATTGAATTATGTAGATTCTCGTTATTTGCATGGCGAGGCTCGCCAATTCGAGAATCTCGAAACGCATGATCAAATCATGGTCAGCAAAACTGCGTTGCGCAAAGCAATGTCAGGTCACGCTGGTGAACAGAAAATGTGGGCAGCAACCGTTGTTCCTGATCTTCTTCGAGTTGCCCATAAGGTATTTACAACGAACGACAATAAAGGGCGCCCAGATATTAAGGCGTATCATTATTACGTTACACCGGTGAAAATTGATGGGAAGATTTACTACGCAAAACTAGTGGTTCGAGAATTGACAGATGGTCACAAATTCTATGATCACGAACTTTCGGAAGTAAGCGAGGGGGCCGGACAGCATGGGGCCGCGTCAACGACGTTGGGCGCCCAACCTTCTCCCCCTACGCTTGATCATATTGTCCATCACGGCTGGGAAAAGTTCAACGGCAACACGTCGCGCGTGGTGGACGCCCACGGCGAGCCGCTGGTGGTGTGGCATGGGACGAATGCGCGACCGGACTTTACTGTTTTCAATCCTGATTCGTTTTTTTCAAACGCCAAGGGTAATGCAAAAAATTACGGTAAGAAAGTTTATTCCGGGTTCTTGTCGCTGAAAAATCCAATGATTGTAGATTACAACGGGCAGGAGGATAACGATAAAGATTTTGATATTGAAGAAGCAAAAGAGCTAGGAAATGACGGGTTGATTATATTAAATGCTGATGACGGATATACCGTAGGCAATCAATATATTCCGTTCAATTCAGTGCAAGTAAAATCCGCCATCGCCAACACCGGTGCGTTCTCCCCGGTCAACCCGGACATTCGCTATGCCGTTGCTCTCGGTCTCGCCGAACCCACGCTGACCGCCGACGAACTGCTGGCGCGGGTCCAGTCCGGCGAACTGGCTGAACTCACCCCGGAGCAGTGGGCGCAGGTGCAGCAGGCGTTTCTGGGCGAAGCCGCGACCGTCGCCACCGGCGTCAACGCGCCGACCTTCAAGACCTGGTTCGGCCAGAGCAAGATCAAGAGCAAGACCGGCCAGCCGGTCGTGATGTACCACGGCACACCCGAAGCCTTTACCGTGTTCGATGCCGCCCGGAGCGGCGCGAATACCACGCACCCCACGGCGGCGCTCGGTTTCTTCTTCACCAATGATCAAGGCCACGCCGCCGCCAAGTACGGCGCGAACGTGATGGCGGTGTACCTCGCCATCGAGAAGCCCTACGCGATGACGGATGCCGACCTGCGCCGCATCGAAAGCCTGGACGACGCCAAGGCGTTCCGCGCCCGGCTGGAAGCGCAAGGCTATGACGGGATCGTGATGCCCGCCGAA
>CALMNY010000397.1 GCA_937872125.1 uncultured Candidatus Competibacteraceae bacterium
CCGTCGCGGATCTTGAGTTGCCCGTCGGTGACCACCTGGTCGCCGGCGTTCAAGCCTTCGAGAATCTCCACCTGGCCGGGCCGACGCAGCCCCAGCTTGACCGGGGTCATCACCGCCTTGCCGTCCACCACCCGGTATACGAAGGTCTGTTGCCCCACCGGCACGATAGCCTGCTCCGGCGCCACCAGGGCATTCTCCCGCCGCTCCAGAATCAGGCTGACCCGGGCGAACAGGCCCGGCCGCAACTTGTTGCCCTTGTTGGGCAACCGCGCCCGCAGCAGGACGGTGCGGGTTTCCGGGTCCAGCGCCGGATCGATGGCGTAAATGTTCCCCTCGAAACTCTGGTCGGGATAGGCGTCCACCCGCACCGCCAGCGTTTGTCCGACGCCCAGTCGCGCCAGATAGGTTTCCGGCACCCGGAAATCCAGCTTCATCGCCCCCAGGCTTTCCAGATTGGCGATGTCCTCGCCCGGCTTGACGTAAGCGCCGGGACTGACCAGCCGCAATCCCACCGTCCCGGCGAACGGCGCGCGGATCACGGTCCGGTCCAGCCGGACCCGGTTCAACTCCTGCTGAGCGCGCGCCGCGTCCAGCCGGGCCTTGGTCTCGTCGAGGTTCTGCTGGCTGGTCAGATTCTTGCGCTGCAAATCCTGCAAGCGCTGGTAGCTGCTCTCTTCCAGCCCGACTTGGGCGGCGCTGCCGGCCAGTTGCGCCTTGTATTCATCCTGATCCAGGGTAACCAGCGCATCGCCGGCGTTCACCGCCTGGCCTTCCTTGAAGTGGATGACCACCACCCGGCCCGCGATTTCCGGGCGAATCATGACCGTTTCGTCAGCCCGCAGCGTACCGACTGCCGTGACCTCGACGTTCAGGGTTGCGCGAGTCACCGGCTCGGCCTTGACCGGCATCGGCGGCGGTTCCGCCGGTTTCTGCTGGGCCAGCGCCGCAACCGGGCCGGCCAGAATAACGAATGCGGTGATCTGTGCCGCGCGCTTCAGGAAGGGATTCATGGCAGACCTCAGACTCAGGGAAACAGCAACGCGCCGACGATGGCGTACAGCAGCGCCGGCAACAGATTGCCCACGTGAATCCGACTGATTTCCAGCAAATTGATTCCGATGCCAAGAATCAGCAACCCACCGGTGGCGTTCACGGCATCCAGCACCGCCGGTTGCGACAGGAACGCCAGGTGCGCCGCCAGCAGGGTGATGCCGCCCTGCACCAGCAGCACCGGCAGAGCCGAGAACATCACGCCGATCCCCAGCGACGAGGCCAGCGCGACCGAGGCCACGCCATCCAGCAATGATTTGATCAGCAACACGCTGGGATCGCCCACCGTGCCATCCTGGATCGAACCGACAATCGTCATCGCTCCAGTCAGATACAACAGGGTCGCGGTTACGAATCCCTCGACGAAGCGTTCGGAACTGGAGCGCAATTTCTGCCGCAGGGTCTCGGCCAATCCATCCAGGCGCTGCTCGATCCGCAGCAGTTCGCCGGTAACGCCGCCCAACAGGAGACAGGCAATCGCCAACAGGGCATGATCGGCTTTCAACGCCATGCGCAGGCCGATAACGACCACCGCCAGCCCCAGCGCCTGCATCAGAATGGTTTTGATATGCCCCGGCAAGCGCGTTCCCGCCGCCAGCCCGATGGCGCTGCCCACCACCACCGCGCCGGTATTGACCAACGTGCCGATCACGACGCCTTCTCCTCGACAACCCGCGTAGGTTTGTTCATCACATTTATCCCAGTAGCATTTTGGTTCCGACCAGCGTCAAGAAAACCGCAAAGATCTTTTTCAGGGTTTCAGTCGGCAGGGTATGAGCCAGTTTCGCGCCTAGTGGGGCCAGCAGCATACTGGCGAAGGCAACTCCAGCCAGCGCCGGTCCATAGATATAGCCCAGGCTCCAGGCGGGCCGATCCGCGGCGTTCAGCCCAGTGACGATAAAGCCGATAGCCCCGGCCAGGGCGATGGGCAGGCCGCAGGCGGCCGAGGTCGCTACCGCCTGCCGCATCGCCGTATTGCACCAGGTCAGGAAGGGCACGGTCAGCGAACCGCCGCCGATGCCGACGATGGCCGATACGACGCCAATCACGCCGCCGGTCGCCGCCATCCCGCCCGCGCCCGGCAGGCCGCGATGCGGGGCCGGCTTGGCGCCGAAGGCCATTTGCGCCGCTACGGCCAGCACGAACAGTGCAAAGATCCGGCTCAGCGCCGCGCTGGGCAACGCATCCGCCACCGCTGCCCCCAGCCAGGCGCCAAGCACGATGCCCGGCGTCAGTTGCCAAACCACCGGCCACAGCACCGCGCCCCGCTGGTGATGGGCGCGCACCGAGGAGATCGAGGTGACGACAATCGTCGCCAGCGAGGTGCCAATGGCCAGGTGCATGACGATGGCGTCGTTGATGTGCTGGCCGTGAAAAATCCAGGCCAGCACCGGCACAATGATCAGGCCGCCGCCCACGCCGAGCAGGCCCGCCATGACGCCGGCGAACGCGCCCAGCGCCAGATACAGCAGCAAAGTTGGTAACAGAGATTCCAAAGCGGGATTATCCTTGTTGTGGTTTTGGCCGGAGAGAAGCGCGCGGTCAATCTGTGGTAAATTTCACCGTGAAACAACCGCTGTGCATGGCGGTTATTGTAAGGGGGAGCGCCGGGCATGTCCCCGTCCCGATAACGAGAGTTCGCGGCGTCGGTTCGCTGCGGTCGGCATAAGAACAGCGAGGAGCAGGCACAGGCATGAACATTAAATCCATCTGTATGTTGGGCGGTACCGGTTTCGTCGGGCGGCATCTGGCCACGCGACTGGCCAACCGGGGCTATCAGCTCAAGGTGTTGACCCGGCATCCGCAACGGCATCGCGATATCGAAGTCTTGCCCGGCGCGCAACTGGTTGAGGCGGACATTCACGATCCCACGGTGTTGCAGGCGCAATTCGCCGGTTGTGACGCTGTCATCAACCTGGTGGGTATTTTGCACGAGGTCTCTGGCCAGACTTTCACCGCCGTCCATGGCGAACTGCCCGGCAAAGTGGCGGATGCTTGCCATGCAGCCGGGGTTAAACGGCTGCTGCATATGAGCGCCCTGCGCGCCGACGCCGCCAAGGGGCCGAGCCAATACCTGCTCACCAAGGGTGCCGGCGAACAGAAGGTCATGCAGGCGCAGGGGGTGGCGGTCACCTGCTTCAAGCCCTCCATCATCTTCGCACCGAACGACAACTTTTTTAATCAGTTCGCCAATCTGCTCAAATCCAGCCCGGTGCTGCCGCTGGCCTGTCCGAATTCCCGCTTCGCGCCCGTCTACGTCGGTGACGTGGCGGCGGCTTTCGAGAAGGCGCTGGAGGACGACGCGACCATCGGCCAAAGCTACGAGTTATGCGGGCCGCGCGTTTATACCTTCAAGGAGCTGGTCGAAAACACCGCCCAAATGCTGGGCCTGAAGCGACTGGTGGTCGGTCTGCCGGACTCGCTGGCGCGGTTACAGGCCAAAATTTTCGGAATGTTGCCGGTGAAGATTTTCACCATGGACAACTATCTATCGTTGCAGGTGGACAGCGTTTGCGCCTGCAATGGGTTGGAGGCGCTCGGCATCACGCCGTGCTCGGTCGAAGGCGTCATGGGGCCGTACTTTGGCAACCAAACCCAGCGCCAGCGCTACGATGCCTTGCGGCGGGCGGCCGGGCGGGATTAAACCCTTACCCCCAGCCCCTCTCCCGCTGGCGGGAGAGGGGAGCCACAACCAACCCTGATATCTGACCCGCCATGAATCCCGTCCTGACCATCGCCAAGCGCGCCGCTCTAAACGCTGGCCGTATTCTGCTCCGCCATTTCGACCATCTCGACCGGCTAACCGTTACTACCAAGCAGCGCAGCGATTTCGTCAGCGAGGCGGACCTCCAGGCCGAGCGCGAAATCATTCAGACCTTGCGCAAGACCTATCCTAATCACGGGATTCTGGCCGAGGAAAGTGGCGAACAGCCCGGCCAGGACGAGCACCAGTGGATCATTGATCCCTTGGACGGTACGACCAATTTCCTGCACGGCGTTCCGCACTTCGCCGTTTCCATCGCCTTCCGCCACAAAAACCGGCTGGAAGCGGCGCTGGTCTACGATCCGATCCGGCAGGAAATGTTTATCGCCTCGCGCGGCGAAAGCGCGCAGATGAACGACCGGCGCATCCGGGTTAGCAACGTCGCGCCGATGGAGAGCGCCCTGCTTGGCACCGGTTTTCCATTCCGCCATCCCCAACACCAACCGGCGTATCTGAGCTTCTTCAACGCGCTGATGGGGCGGTGCCTGGAAATTCGCCGGGCCGGCGCCGCCTCGCTGGACCTGGCCTACGTGGCGGCTGGACGGCTGGACGGCTACTGGGAAATCGGCCTCAAACCCTGGGACATCGCCGGCGGGGCGCTGCTGGTGCTGGAAGCGGGTGGACTGGTCGGCGACTTCGGCGGCGGCAACGACTTTCTGCAATCCGGCAACATCGTCGCCGGCAACCCCAAGATCTTCAAGGCGCTGTTGCAGGAGATGCAGCCGCATTTAACCCCGGCGCTGGCCCGCTAGCGGCGGAATCCCGAAGTAATCGGATAGCGCCGGTCCCGGCCAAAGGCACGCGGGGTGATGCGCACCCCCGGCGCGGCTTGGCGGCGCTTGTATTCGTTGACGATCACCAGCCGCGCCACCCGCTCCACCGTCGCCCGGTCGAAGCCGGCGGCGATCAGTTCCTCGACCGAATGGTCCTCCTCCACATAATCGCGCAGGATGGCGTCCAGCACCTCGTAGGGCGGCAGGCTGTCCTGATCAGTCTGGTCCGGGCGCAGTTCCGCCGAGGGCGGCCGGTCGAGCACCCGTTGCGGAATCACCGGCGCCTGCCGGTTGCGCCAGGCCGCCAGCCGATACACCATCGTTTTCAGTACGTCCTTGATCGGCGCAAAGCCGCCGGCCATGTCGCCGTACAGGGTTGAATAGCCGACCGCGGTTTCGCTCTTGTTGCCGGTGGTCAGCACCAGCTTGCCAGTCTTGTTGGAAATCGCCATCAGCAGCACGCCCCGGCAGCGGGCCTGAATGTTTTCCTCGGTGCTGTCCGGCGGCAGTCCGGCCAGCACCGGTTGCAGGATGCCGAGAAACGCCTGAAACGCCGGCTCGATGGGCATCAGGCGATACTTCACCGCCAGCGCCTGGGCTTCCAGTTCCGCGTCAATGTTGCTCATGTCGGCGGTGTAGCGCGAAGGCATCAGCACCGCTTCCACCCGCTCCGCGCCCAGGGCGTCCACTGCGATGGCCAGGGTCAGCGCCGAGTCAATGCCGCCCGACAGGCCCAGCACCGCGCCGGGAAAGCCGTTCTTGGTCACATAGTCGCGCACGCCCAGCACGATGGCCTGATAAATCGCGGCTTCCTCGGTCGGTTCCGGCGCGAGGTCGCCAGGAACCGGCTCCACCGCCGCGCCGAGGGTGAAATCCACCGGATACAGGCCCTCGGCGCAGAACGGCGCACGCTGAGTCAGTTCGCCGCGTCCGTTCATCACCATCGAACCGCCGTCGAACACCAGTTCGTCCTGCCCGCCGACCAGATTGACGTACACGATGGGCAGACCGCATTCCGCCACCCGCTGGCGCAGCATCTCCAGCCGCAACTGGCCTTTACCAGCGTGGAATGGCGAGGCATTGAGATTGAGCAGCAGTTGCGCGCCGGCGGCGACCGCCTGCCGCGCCGGTCCTGGTTGCCAGATATCCTCGCAAAGGGTGAGGCCGACCCGGACGCCCTTGATCGTCGCCACCACGGATTCCGTTCCCGCCACGAAATAGCGCTTCTCGTCGAACACGCTGTAATTGGGCAGACACTGCTTGTAATAAACCGCCTGGATCGCGCCATCACCGATTGCTGCCGCCGCGTTGCGCAATCCTCCCGGGGTTACAGCGGGATAGCCGACGACCGCAACGATCCCTTGAATTTCGGCGCGCAGCCGTTGCAGCGTCGGCTCCACCTGACTGACGAAGCCGGGACGCAGCAACAAATCCTCTGGCGGATAGCCGGTAACGGTCAGTTCGGGGAATACGATCACATCAGCCCGCAACCGGTCGCGGGCTTCAATAGCGGCGGCGATGATTTTATCGGTATTGCCGGCAACATCGCCGACCAGAAAATCAAGCTGGGCCATGACGACCCGGAGGGAGGAAGCATCAGCGCGCATGGTGGTTACCTGGGAATGGGGGACGAATGAAGAGGCGGTCCAGAACACATCAAAGTTAGCTAAAAAATCAATATGTTGTAAAAAAATAAGGCAGGGACTCAGGATTATGGAAAACATCGTAGTTTATGGCACGCTCAACGTGCATTAGGTGCTAAAATAAAAAAAATTGTGATCCCGGGAGGATTGACTGATGACGAATCTCAGCGCGGCGCGCTACCAGGAGCGGGCTGTGGATGCCCAGGCCATACAGACGTTGGGGTTGCCGCCGGATGCGCTGGCTGAGGGCTGCTGTCTGACAGTAGCCGACGAGTTCGACTGGGTATTGTTCTACCCGGCGCACAACCTGGCGATGTGGTGCGGACCGGACGGGTTGACCAGCTTTTACGCCGACTCTTTAGCCGACGCCCTGCGGCGGGTGCTCACCGGTGAGATGGACTAGTACTCCACCCAATCTTAAGAGCGTTCCACGTAACGCTGATCCTGGAAGCCTGTCATTATCTTCACGCGCTGCACCGCGCCGTGATTGGCTCGTTTTTGCCAGAGCCGCTTGACGCGGTGTCTTAGAACCTGCCTAAAAACTAACGTGTTGATTTAATAATATTCAGTTTTTTGACAGCCTCTTAATCTGTCCGTCAGCACCGGGCCGCCGGTTGAATCCGAACGCGCAGCCTTGAATTTCCCCGATGAACCCCCAAGTCCTCGCTCATCAAGGGCGGCGTTGGTTCGCCCGCCCAAATTTTATCGGTGACGGAGAACAGTCATGACCCAAGCAGACCCCACGCTGGCGCCCCGCGCCCAGCCGGAGGCCGACGCAGCGCCACATCCTTTCGCAGAATCCGCACCCACCGCTGCTCCGGAGGTGGAAGAAGCTCTTTCAGTCAGCCGCGCGGAATTCGACGCGCTGCAACAAGAGCTGGACCAGGCGCTGGCCAAGGCCGATGAGCACTGGAAGCTGTATCTGAGCGCCCACGCCGAGATGGAAAACCTGCGCAAGCGGGCCGAGCGCGAGGTGCAAAACGCCCACAAATTCGCTTTGGAGCGGTTTTTCAGCGAGTTGCTGCCGGTGCGTGACAGCCTGGAATTGGGCCTGGCGGCGACCAGCGACGCCGTGGATGTGGCCAAGCTGCGCGAAGGGGTCGAACTGACGCTCCGGCAACTGGCGGCGGCGATGGAGAAATTTGGCGCCCGCGAGATCAATCCGCTGGGCCTCCGCTTCAATCCCAACGAGCATGAAGCGATGGCGCTGGCCCCGACCGACCAGGCCGAACCGAATACCGTGATCCAGGTGCTGCAAAAGGGCTATTCGCTCAATGATCGGCTGATTCGTCCGGCCAAGGTGCTGGTCGCTCAGGCCCCGCCCAAGTCCGCTGACTGAATCCGCCGCTGGCTATTGAAAATCCGCCCGATCATCCCCATGTGTAGCGGCAGACAGCGTGAACGCACCGAATTTTCCGAATCCTTCCGAGTTTTAGAGAGTGTGGCAATGAGCAATATCATCGGCATCGACCTGGGCACCACCAACTCCTGCGTGGCGATCATGGAGGGTGGCAAGCCCCGGGTGATTGAGAACAGCGAAGGCGACCGGACCACACCCTCGGTCGTCGCCTTTCTCGAGGACGGTGAAATCACCGTCGGCCAGCCGGCCAAACGCCAGGCGGTCACCAACCCGCGCAATACCCTGTTCGCGGTCAAGCGCCTGATCGGTCGTCGCTTCAGCGAGCCCGAAGTGCAAAAGGACATCGATCTCGTACCCTACAAGATCGTCAAGAACGACAATGGCGACGCCTGGGTCGAGGCGCATGGCAAGAAGATGGCCCCGCCGGAAATCTCGGCGCGGGTGCTGATGAAGATGAAGAAGACCGCCGAGGACTATCTTGGCCACCCGGTCACCGAAGCGGTGATCACCGTGCCGGCCTACTTCAACGACAGCCAGCGCCAGGCCACCAAGGATGCCGGGCGCATCGCCGGGCTGGAAGTCAAGCGCATCATCAACGAACCGACGGCGGCGGCGCTGGCCTTCGGTATGGACAAGTCCAGTACCAAGGATCGCAAGATCGCGGTGTACGACCTGGGTGGCGGCACCTTCGACATCTCGATCATCGAGATCGCCGAGGTGGACGGCGAAAAGCAGTTCGAGGTGCTCTCCACCAACGGCGACACCTTCCTGGGCGGCGAGGACTTCGACAAGCGGATCATTGACTATCTGATTGATCAGTTCCAAAAGGAGAGCGGCATCAATCTGACCAACGATCCGTTGGCGCTGCAGCGGCTGAAGGAAGCGGCCGAGAAAGCCAAGATCGAGCTGTCCTCCAGCCAGCAGAGTGAAATCAACCTGCCGTACATGACGGCGGACGCCAGCGGCCCGAAGCATCTGAACCTGAAGCTGACTCGCGCCAAGCTGGAATCGCTGGTCGAGGACCTGGTGGATAAAACCATCGGTCCCTGCCGGATTGCGCTGAAAGACGCTGGCCTGGGCATCGGCCAGATTGACGATGTGTTGCTGGTTGGCGGCCAGACCCGGATGCCCAAGGTGCAGGAAAAGGTGCGCGAGTTCTTTGGCCGCGAGCCGCGCAAAGACGTCAATCCTGACGAAGCGGTGGCGGTTGGTGCGGCGATTCAGGGTGGCGTGCTGGGTGGCACGGTGAAAGATGTGCTGTTGCTGGACGTGACCCCGCTGAGCCTGGGCATCGAAACCCTGGGCGGCGTGATGACCAAGCTGATCGAGAAGAACACCACCATCCCGACCAAGGCGACTCAGGTGTTCTCGACCGCCGACGACAGCCAGACCGCAGTGACCGTGCATGTATTACAGGGTGAGCGCGAAATCGCCTCAGCCAACAAGTCGCTGGGCAAATTCGACCTGACCGATATTCCGCCGGCCCCACGTGGCGTGCCGCAGATCGAGGTCACCTTCGATATTGACGCCAACGGCATCCTGCACGTGTCGGCCAAGGACAAGGCGACTGGTAAAGAGAACCGGATCGTGATCAAGGCCAGTTCCGGCCTGTCCGAGGACGAGATCAAGCGGATGGTCGGCGACGCCGAGGCCCATGCCGACGAAGATAAGAAATTCCACGAGCTGGTCAACGCCCGCAACCAGGCCGAGAACCTGATTCACGCCACCGAGAAAACCCTGCGCGATCTGGGCGACAAGGTAGAAGGCGGCGAACGGTCGGCGATTGAAGCCGCGATCAGCGACCTGCGCACCACGGTCAAGACCGACAACAAGAGCGCCATCGAGGCCAAGACCCGAACCCTGGCCGAGGTGTCCGGCAAGCTGGCCGAGCGTATCTACGGCCAGGCAGGCGGTGGGCCGGAAGGCGGCGCCGGCGGCCCGCATGGGGGTCCCGGCGGCGGCGGCCACAAACCGGACGATGGCGTCGTGGATGCCGAATTCGAAGAAGTGAAGAAGTAAATAGCGAGTAGTGAGTGACGAGTGGCGAGTAGCTGTATGAGCTATGTTGCTGCTCGCTGCTCGCCGCTCACTGCTTACCCCGCGCCACTTGCTACTCGCCACTCGCTACCCACCACCCCGGTCTGACTATGGCCAAACGCGACTATTACGAAATCCTCAGCGTGGCGCGCAACGCCAGCGAAGCCGAGATCAAGCAGGCCTACCGGCGGCTGGCGATGAAGCATCATCCCGACCGTAATCCGGGCGATCAGGTCGCCGAGGAAAAGTTCAAAGAGGCCAAGGAGGCCTATGAGGCGCTGAGCGATCCGCGCAAGCGGGCCGCCTACGATCAGTTCGGTCACGCCGGCGTAGAAGGCGCCGCAGGGGGCGGCGGATTTGGCGGATTTGGCGGCGCGGCGGATCTGGGCGACATTTTTGGCGGGGTGTTCCGCGACATTTTCGGCGGCGGGCGTGGCGGCGCGCAGGGTTATCGGGGCGCTGACCTGCGCTACACCCTGGAGTTAACGCTGGAAGAGGCGGTATTCGGCACGACCGCCAAAATTCGGGTGCCTACGCTGGTCACCTGCGCCGCCTGCGCGGGCAGCGGGGCCAAGCCGGGCACCAAACCGACCACCTGTCCCACCTGCCGGGGCGCGGGTCAGGTGCGGATGCAGCAGGGTTTTTTCTCGATCCAGCAGACCTGCCCGCGTTGTCAGGGCCGGGGCACGATCATCCCCGAACCCTGCGAGACCTGCCGGGGCAATGGCCGGGTGGAGGAGCAGAAGACGCTATCAGTCAAGGTGCCGGCGGGGGTGGACAACGGCGACCGGATTCGGCTATCCGGCGAGGGCGAGGCGGGCGAGCATGGCGGACCACCGGGCGATCTGTATGTGCAGATCCAGGTCAAGCCCCATCCGATCTTCACCCGCGAAGATAGCGATCTGTATTGCGAAGTCCCGATCAGTTTCACCATCGCGGCGCTGGGCGGCGATCTGGAAGTGCCGACCCTCGATGGGCGGCTGAGCCTGAAGATTCCGCCCGAAACCCAGACCGGCAAGGTATTCCGGATTCGGGGCAAGGGGGTCAAGCCGGTGCGCGGCGGCCCGACCGGCGATCTGCTGTGCCGGACCCTCGTGGAAACCCCGGTCAATCTCACCCGCGAGCAAAAGGAACTGTTGCAGCAGTTCGCCGAGACTATGGAAGCCGGCGGCAAGCGCCACACCCCCCAACAGGGCAGTTGGCTGGATGGCGTCAAGAAGTTTTTCGAGGATATGAAGTTTTAGCCCGGATTATTCATAACGATCCTCGTTCAACCCACGCTAGACCGGGGCCGAATCCAAATCGCGGCGCAATTCGGCGGCGGCCTCCCGCAACAGGCCGAATAATCGCTTCACGCCGCCGCAGGCGTAATCGTGGCGCGGCCACTTGAAATAGCCGCCGCAACTGGCGCGGAATTCGCAACTCCGACATTCTTCCGTCGTGGCCAGCAGTTGTTCGATCCATGCGCCGAGATCAGCGTCCGCCGCGACCGTGGGTTCGATGCCCGCCAGTCGTCCCGGCAACGATTCGGCGCCATCGTCAGTAACATAACGCAGACACTGCGGATCGGCATCCAGCACCGCCCACAAAGGCACGGGATCATCGTGATAAAAGCCGAGCAGCGTGCTGTGAAAAAATTCGACGGGCTGAGCGACAGTGGGCTGGCGCAGATAGAACGCCATGACCTCGATCAGTTCCTCGATCAGCACCGGTTCAGGCTGGCCTGGCTCCAGACACACCGCGAAGTGCAGCGAAACCGCGACCTTGACGGCCTTGGCGAATCCAGGCTGCACCGGGACAATGACCCGCACTGGATGGTGATCGAGCAAGTCGGTATGCCGATACAGCAAGGGAAACTCGGCGCCAGGATCGGTCATGACCAAGTCCACTGGCAATCCCGGCGCCCAAGCGTTCAACGGCTCGGAATCAGCCGCCAGGGACAGCAAGCGCACGCCGACCAGGCATTCAGGGTCTGCGTCCGCCAGGGCGGTAATCAGCGCCGCCGGCTCGCAGGCGCGAACGATCAGTCCCTGGCCCCGCCGGGCTGGAATCTGCTCGATGGGAACCTCATAGATCAGTTTGTTCATGAGCAGGCTCAGCGGTTGTACCAGCCCCCGCCGTTATCCCAGGGCCGGCGGTGTCGAGGACCGTCATACCAGCCGTGGTTATGCCAGCGCGGCCGGCTGCGCCAGTGCGGGCGGTCGTACCAGTGCGGGCGGTTGTACCAGTGCGGGCGGTCGTACCAGTGCGGGCGGTTGTACCAGCCTCCCGGTACTTCGACCCACCCTCCCCAGCCACGACCGGAGTTGTACCAAACGCCACCCTGGGCTTTGGCGTCCTGCTCGGGCATCAGCGCCCCACCCAGCAGAACGCCGCCAATGACCGCCTTGGACCATTTGCCCAGGCTCAGCAGAAATTCCCGCCGTTCGCACGCCTCGAGCTCCGCCGTCGCCAGATCTTCGGGCAAGGATTCGGATTCAGATTGTCTGTCGCTCATGGAACTACCCTCGCTGTATCGGCCTTTTCTGGAATTTTCCATCGCGCCTTATTGGGCATCCTGGCATAAAATTTCTGAATTGCTGCTGAATACTGAATGTTCCCGCGGACACCACCACTGACGACCCTCATCCATGCACAACCACCAAACGTACTTGTTATCCAGCTTGATTTTCGTCCTGTTCCTCCTCGGGCCAGGCAGCCTGCCGGCGGTCAACGCTGCCGACGCTGCGCCGGGCCGCACCCGCGTCGGTCTGGCGCTGGGCGGTGGCGGGGCGCGCGGCATCGCGCATATCGGCGTGCTCCAGATGCTGGAGGAACTGCGCATTCCGGTGGACTGTGTCGTCGGCACCAGCATGGGTTCGATCATCGGCGGGTTGTACGCTTCCGGGATGACCCCCGCGCAGATGAACGAGACCGTGCAGCGCATTGACTGGCCGGCGGCGTTCATTGATGGACCGCCACGCGCCGACCTGCCCTTCCGCACCAAGCAGGAACAGCGCGTGTTGCTGACCGACCAGGGGGTTGGCATCAAAGACGGCCAGGTGCGTTTGCCCAAGGGGTTGTTGCAAGGCCAGAACCTGCTGCTGCTGCTGGAAGAGTTGTCGCTCTCCGCCACGGGCGTCCGTGATTTCGACAAGCTGAAAATTCCCTACCGGGCCGTGGCGACCGATCTCGCTACCGGTGCGCCGGTGGTATTGAAATCCGGCGATCTGGCCAAGGCGATGCGCGCCAGCATGTCCATTCCCAGCGTGCTGACGCCGGTCGAACTGGACGGCAAGCTGCTGGTGGACGGCGGGGTGGCGAACAACGTGCCGGTGGATGTCGTTCGGCAGCTCTGTCGCCCCGACGTGATCATCGCCGTGGACGTGGGTGCGCCGCTGGCGCCCGCCAGCGAACTGAACTCGGTGCTGTCCATCACGGAGCAGCTCACCACCATCCTGACCGTGCGCAACGTCCAGGAACAGCTCAAAACCCTGGGGCGCAAGGACATCCTGATCACGCCGGACCTGAAGGATATTTCCAGCGTCGCCTTTGATCGTTCCCGGGAAGCGGTCGGCGTTGGCTATGCGGCGGCCGAGGGCCAGCGCAACGCGCTGGGGCGGTTGTCGCTATCGCCAGCCGCCTATCAGGCCCATCTGGCCGCACGGCCGGAACTGCCCGAAAATCACCGACCCGTCGTCGACTTCGTCCGCATCAAGAACCACACCCGCCTGTCCGACCAGGTCATCGCAGCGCAACTGCGCGTCAAGCCGGGCGACCGGCTCGATCCCCAGGAACTCAGTCGTAATCTCAACATCATTTACGGCATGGGCGATTTCCAGCAGGTGGGCTATACGCTGGTCGAAGAAGATGGCAAAACCGGGCTGGTCGTCGAAGCCACGGAGAAATACATCGGTACGGATACGCTTAATTTCGGTCTCTTTCTCGGCGCCAACATGAAAGGGGATGCCCTGTTCAACATC
Organism: uncultured Candidatus Competibacteraceae bacterium; assembly: GCA_937872125.1. Classification (GTDB taxonomy): domain Bacteria; phylum Pseudomonadota; class Gammaproteobacteria; order Competibacterales; family Competibacteraceae; genus Contendibacter. The sequence goes on from CALMNY010000397.1 coordinate 13,590, forward strand.
AGCGCCGCCTACACCATGGCCCAACTTAACGCCCTGGGCGGTGAATGGCGCAATTTCGTGCAGATCGGTGGCAATATCAAGCTGGAAACTGACTTTTATCAGCCGCTCGACGCCGATCAGGAATACTTCATTAATCCCTATCTGAGCTATCAGCAGTACGATATTGACGTTCAGAGCGATCCCGATGCGGACAGCGCCAATAACCGGTTCCGGGTCCGCCAGGCCCAGGCGAGCGTGGAAATGGGCCGCAATCTGGAACGCTGGGGGCGATTGTCGCTGGGGTTGCATTACAGCGCCGGCAGCAACGATCTGCGGATTGGCCAATCTGCATCCGCCGAAGGCAATTTCGACGGTATTGATTACTCGACCTGCCGCAAGAATCCCGTTAGCGGCCGTTTCCTGTGTTCGGAAGGCGATTTCAACAACAGCGGCTACTCGATTCGCTGGACGGCGGACACGCTGGACAGCCTCAATTTCCCCACTTCGGGTTATTTCGCCAACCTCCGCTACTACAGCGCCCTGACCGCGTTCGGCGCCGACCAGGATTTTCAGACCCTCAGCCTGGATGCCTTCAAACCGTTGAGTTGGGGGAAATCCACGCTCATCCCGCGCGTCCGGCTGGGCGGCGCGCTGGCCGGCGATCCTGGCCCGCAGAATTTATTCGCGCTGGGCGGGTTCCTGGACCTGTCGGGTTACCAGAATGGGCAGATTTCGGGTCAGTACATCGCTTTTGGCGAACTGATCTATATGTACCGTCTGGACAACGCTTCGGCGGCCTTCACCATTCCGCTGTACGCCGGTGGCTCGCTGGAGACCGGCGGGGCCTGGAACGACCTTGATGACGTCACCTTCGACTCGCTGATCTGGGCCGGCAGCCTGTTCGTGGGCGCGGACACGCCGCTGGGGCCGTTGTATCTGGGCGCGGGCCTGACCGACGACAGCAACGCCTCGCTGTACCTGCTGCTGGGCAAGCTATTCTGAATGGCGCGGCTGATCCTGTTCAACAAGCCCTATGGCGTGCTCAGCCAGTTCACCGACGCCGCCGGGCGGCCCACGCTGGCGGCGTATCTGGCCATCCCCGGCGTGTACGTCGCGGGCCGGCTGGATCGGGACAGCGAGGGCCTGCTGGCGCTGACCGACGA
>CALMNY010000398.1 GCA_937872125.1 uncultured Candidatus Competibacteraceae bacterium
TGTCGAGATCGGCCAGCACTTCGCGGGCGACGGGAATGCGGTTGAAGCCTTGTTCAACCAGGCGCTGAAACTCATTTTGATTCATATGGGGAACAGCCTTGAACAGCGGAAATGGAAAATGGCGCGGATCGCAATGGCGTCAGGCTGAGCGGCGCCATCGGAAGCCGGGAGCAGCGATTGTGGGAACCATTTTCAAATAGTCACAGAACGATGCCCTGGGAAGCGACGGTCTCCCTGAGCCGGTCGAGCGCGAGTTCCAGGTCATAGCATCCAATCGCCTCGGCGATCCCGGCGAAGCGCGCGCCGAGCATGCCCCGAAAAACCGCCTCGTGTTCGCTCAGGAACTGCTGACTGGCGGCGTCATCTTCGCGCAATTGCTGCGCCAGTTGGATGCAGAGTGCGCGCCAGCGGTCACGGTCCACCTCGGACGCGGCCGGAGCCGCAGGCGGTGGGGGCAAGCGCGCGGCGATGGCCGCGATCAGGCCCGGCAGGGCAGCGGCGATGGCAGCTTGCAGCGGGCCTAACACCGTCGCCGGCTGGTGCTGGTGGGTCGCCTGCTCCAACTGCTCAGCCAGGGCGCGAATCGCGCCGGCGCCGATCTGGGCGGCCACCCCCTTGAGGGTATGCGCCACCCGTTCCGCCGCGGGCCAGTCAGCGGCGGCAAGCGCCGCAGCGATACGCGCCGGAGCGTCGGTCTGGTTGGCGACGAATTGGGCCAGCAGGCGGCGATAAAGAGCGTCATGACCCGCGACCTGGCGCAACCCCAGGCTGGTATCGAGGCCGGCAATTTCAGTGAGCGATGGCGCGGCGGGTTCCACCGGCCGTTCGTCAAGCACGGCCAGCGACAACACAGCGGGTTCCACCGCCACCGCATCAGCGTCGCTGGCGGCAGTCCGGCGCATGGGCCGCACCCATTGCCGCAGCTTGTCGAACAACTCCTGGGGATCAATGGGTTTGGCGATGTGGTCGTTCATCCCCGCCGCCAGACAGCGTTCGCGGTCGCCAGCCATGACGTTGGCGGTCATGGCGACAATCGGCAGGTCCGCCCGGTCAGGCAACTGGCGAATGGCCAGCGTCGCGGCGATTCCGTCCATCACCGGCATCTGCATGTCCATCAACACGATGTCGTAGGCGGTCCCGCGCACCTTCTCCACCGCGACCGCGCCGTCAGGCGCCAGATCCACCTCCAGCCCGGCCTCGCGCAGGAATGCGGTCGCCACTTCCTGATTGAGTGCATTATCTTCCACCAGCAGCGCCCGGCAGCCCGCGAGGGCGGCAAGATCCGGCAACGGTTCGCTCCGGGCCGGGGGCACAGCGGGCGCCACCACCGCCTCGGCGCCTCGACCCAGCCGGGCGGTGAACCAGAACGTGGACCCCTGCCCCGGCGTGCTCTCGACGCCCACTGCACCCCCCATCAGCTCGGCCAGTCGCTTCGAGATAGCCAGCCCCAGCCCCGTCCCGCCGTACTGGCGCGTGATGGAGGCGTCGGCCTGCTGAAAACTCTGGAACAGCAAGGGTAACTGCTCGGCGCCAATCCCGATCCCGGTGTCACGCACGGCGAAGTGCAGCAGAATCCCCTCCTCCTCGGCCAGTGGCGCCGCCACCCGCACCGCAACGGTGATCTCCCCGTGCTCGGTGAACTTGACCGCGTTATTGGCGTAGTTGATCAGGACCTGACCGAGACGCAGCGGGTCGCCCACCAGCCAGTTTGGCACATCGGGAGCCACGGTGACGCGCAGTTGCAACCCCTTGTCCGCGACCTTCTCGGCCATCAGACTGGTGATGTGGTCGAGCACCTGATTCAGATCAAAATGGGTCTGCTCGATCCCCAGCTTGCCGGCCTCGATCTTGGAAAAATCGAGGATGTCGTTGATCAGCCCCAGCAGATGCTGGCCGGAGCGCTGAATCTTCACCAGGTAGTCGCGCTGGCGCAGCGTCGGTTCGGTCTTCAGAGCCAGATGGGTCATGCCGATGATCGCGTTCATCGGCGTGCGGATTTCGTGGCTCATGTTGGCCAGAAACGCCGCCTTGGTTTGGGCGGCGACCTCGGCCCGTTCGCGGGCTTCGTTCAACTGCGCGGTGCGTTCCGCCACGAGTTCCTGCAAGTGGTGGCGGTGGCGGTCCAGCTCCGCGCCGAGGCGCTTCTTTTCGGTGATGTCGTCCTTGATTGCGGCGTAATGGGTGATCCGCCCGTCCAGTTGGCGGATCGGGGCAATGGTAGCCCACTCGACATACTCGCTCCCGTCCTTGCGGTGGTTATAGAATTCGCCTTTCCAGATCTGGCCCTGGGCGAGCGCCTTCCACAGCGCCGCATAGGTGGATGCAGGGGTCTTGCCCGAATGTAAAATCTTTGGATTCTGCCCCAGCACCTCCTCGCGCGCATAACCGGTGATGCGCACGAACGCTTCGTTGACGTATTCGATTTCGGCAGCCGGGTTGGTGATGACGATACTCTCCGGACTTTGTTCCACCACCAGCGAGAGCATGCGCAGTTGTTCTTCGGTGGCTTTGTGCGCGTCAATGT
>CALMNY010000399.1 GCA_937872125.1 uncultured Candidatus Competibacteraceae bacterium
CCGGCACCCTGTTCGTGCGCAGTCTGGACCCGGCCTTGCGGGCGCAGTTAGGCGCCGAATACACCGACCCCGCGACCATCATGCGCCTGGTCAATCCAGTGGTGCTGGACCCGCTGCGGGCGGAATGGGCGGCGGTCAGGGCGCAGATGCAGACCCTGATGGACAAGGTCCATGCCACCAAGTCACCTGGCACCGCGACCAAGGCCAAGAATGCCGCGATGGAGTTGTATCAGGGGTTTCTCCATCGGTTGCAGCAATTCCGCGTCCTCGACCCGGCCTGTGGGTCGGGTAACTTCCTCCTGCTCACCCTGCTGGGCCTGAAGGATTTGGAGCATCAGGTCATCACCGAAGCGGAGTCGATGGGCCTATCCCGCCAGTTTCCCAACATCGGGCCGGAAAACCTGCTGGGTATCGAGATCAATCCCTTCGCGGCGGAACTGGCGCGGGTGTCCCTGTGGATTGGCGAGATTCAGTGGATGCTGAATCACGGCTTTTCCCTGTCCCGATCACCGATCTTGCGCAACCTCGACAATATCCAGTTGCGGGATGCCATTCTGAACCCGGATGGGACTGAGCCCGAGTGGCCAGAGGCGGATGCTATTGTGGGCAATCCGCCGTTCCTGGGCGACAAGAAAATGCTGGCGGCCTTGGGCGAGGCGTATGTGACTCGTCTCCGCTCGCTGTACCAAGGGCGGGTGCCGGGTGGCGCGGACCTCGTGACCTACTGGTTCGAGAAGGCGCGGGCGATGATCGAAGCGGGGAAGATTCAGCGGGCGGGATTAATAGCAACCAATTCAATACGGCAGCGTGCGAATCGAGTAGTTTTGGAACGTGTAAAAGATACAGGGAATATATTTAATGTCTGGCCAGACTGTCCATGGGTATTAGAAGGTGCCGCTGTACGTGTTTCGTTAGTTGCCTTTGACTCTGGTCGAGAACAAACTAAATCAATAAATGGAATTCCGGTATCGGGAATAAATGCTGACCTTACTGGAACTGTTGATATAACAAAAGCCAAGCGATTAAGAGAGAATGCTGGATTAGCGTATGTTGGCGTTACGAAGAAGGGGAAGTTTGATGTTTCAACGGAAATAGCGCAGAAAATACTATCTCTTCCGTTAAATCCTAATGGTAGATCAAATGGTGATGTTCTCAAGTTCTATGCAAATGCATACGATATTACTCAGGGATCTCGCGGCATGTGGATAATAGATTTTGGAGTCGATATGCCAGAAAATGAGGCGGCATTTTATGAAGCCCCATACGCACATGTACGAGAGCATGTAAAACCGTTTCGTGATTTAGTACGCAATAACCTGGAGCGAAGCCGATGGTGGTTGCATGCACGTCCCGCCGCTGATTTAAGAAATGCTATAGGTAAATTGCAGCGCTATATTGTCACCCCCCAAGTCTCGAAATATCGTATATTCAATTGGCTTGATCACAGGACTTTGCCAGCACATAAGCTTATTGCTATAGCACGGATGGATGATTATTTTCTTGGTGTGTTACATGCGCGCCCCCATGAAATATGGTCACTAAGACAAGGTAGTTGGCAGGGTAAAGGCAATGATCCAGTTTATACGCATACTACCTGTTTTGAGACTTATCCGTTTCCTTGGCCACCAGGCTTAGAGCTATTAGACAATAAATTCAATGCCATTAGTGAAACAGCAAAACTACTTATCCAATTGCGAAACAATTGGCTGAAACCAGATGGTGCATCGACGGAGGATTTAAAAGGCAGAAACTTGACCAACCTCTACAACCTGCGCCCGCATTGGCTGGTCATGGCCCATCAGGCCCTGGATGCGGCGGTTGCTGCGGCCTATGGCTGGGACGACTACAGCCCGGA
>CALMNY010000400.1 GCA_937872125.1 uncultured Candidatus Competibacteraceae bacterium
AACTTGGTGGTTTCCCAGCCGGGACCGCCGAGTGGAACGACCGCTTCCGCGATACGGCGCGTCGGTTTTGGCGCGGCGATGACGGCATGTTGGCCAGGTTGTCCCCTAACTTGCTCGCTTCCAGCGACCTGTTCGAACACGATGGCCGGCGGCCCTGGGCCACGGTCAACTACATCGCCAGTCACGACGGATTTACCTTGGCCGATCTGGTTAGTTACAACGAGCGTCATAACGAAGCCAACGGCGAAAATAATCGTGATGGCCACCCATCCAACTTCAGTAATAACCACGGGGTCGAGGGACCAACAGCCGATACCGCCATCCGCCAGATGCGCTTGCGCCAGCGTCGCAATATGCTGGCCACCGTGCTAATGGCCCAGGGGACTCCAATGCTGCTGGCCGGCGATGAATTTGGCCGCAGTCAGCGCGGCAACAACAACGCCTATTGCCAGGATAACGAGATCAACTGGCTGGACTGGGATATTCTTCCCTCCGAGGAGCAGGAATTTCTCGATTTCACCCGCCGCCTGATTAACTTGCGCCGGGAACATCCCGTACTGCGTCGGCCACGTTTCATGCATGGTTTACAGATTTCCAAAACCACCGGTTTGCGTGATGTAGAGTGGATCAGTCCCGGCGGCGGCGCCATGAGCGACTACCACTGGCAGGAACCCAAAGCCCGCTGCTTTGGCTTACTGCTGGCGGGTGACGCTGGCGAATTTTTCACTGCCGATGGTTACCCGGAAACGGACAACCCGATATTAATCATCTTCAATACTGGCCTAACCACGATTCCATTCCGTTTGCCGACAGTGCGCAGCGCCAGTCACTGGCGCTGTCTGTTGAATACCGCCCAGCCACACCAGGCTGCAGGTGAGCTGTTAATAGACATGAGCGGCGATTTCCAGATGGAGCCGTGGGCCGTAACCATGTTTGCACTGGTCATAGCCAGCCCGGATTAACCACGCTGATCTTCGCCGCTCAATAATGAGCATTCGGGCTACGCCGTTCTTATGAATACTCTTGACCAGATCGCCGAAGCCCGGATTCAGGAAGCCATTGAACGGGGCGAGTTGCGTGACCTGCCCGGTGAAGGTAAACCATTGTCACTGGATGACGACTCGGCGGTCCCTGAAGAACTGCGCGTCGCCTACCGGGTTTTGAAAAATGCCGGTTTTCTGCCACCAGAATTACAACTGCGCAAGGAAGTGTGTGAGGCTGAACAGCTTTTGCAGCAGTTGCCGGAGAGTGCGCGCAGCCGTGCTCGCGCCCGTCTGGAACTGTTACAACTGCGGCTGGCGGCCAGCCGCCGCCAACCGATCAATTTGCTGCTCGAGGACTACTACCGACAGCGCCTGCTGGAGCGATTGGATCCTGCTCATCGTGATGCGTCATGAATGCGCCCTCTGACCTGCTGGCTACGCTCGGCTTGTGTGAGCATCCGCTGCGTAATGAACTGGATCAGGAATTTCACGCGCGGCCGTTTGAGCGGCTGGAACCCCCCTGTCTGATCTCCCACCTGGCGCTGCTCTCCGGGGCAGGGTCCGAAGCCATCGAGCGGGATCACGCCCAGATCACTCGCCTCTGTATTCACTATGGCGTAACGCCGCCAGCGCCGGGCGCGGTGCATCTCAGCGTGGACTGCGGGCTATTTCGGCTCAAGTGGGAGCGGCATTCGGAATTCTCCGCCTACACATTCATTCGCCCGGTAGAACAGGGAGAGGAATGGTTTGCGGCGCCGCCTATTACACTACCCCCTGCAACTTGGCGATCCGGGCTGGATGGTAAATTGCTGGTCGCTACTCACCTGGCGCTCCGGCATGAACCTGATCCGCCGGTAACAACAGAGGCTTTGCATACTTTATTTAGCGTCTCCAATCTGAGTGGCGGCCTGGTTGCTGATGGCGTGGCGATGGTCTGGAGCGATTTTCGAACTCATTCTGATGGGTTCACCCGGATTCTGGCCCTGGACCAGGGGTTGCGCCCTACCCAGGCCGGCCGCCTGGTTCAGCGTTTATTGAATATTGAGACCTATCGGCTTATGGCGATGTTGGCCTTTCCTCTGGCTCGTCAGGTCGGTAGCAAGATTACCCGGATTGAAAACCGATTGGCGGATTTGACTGGCCGCATGAATCAGAATGCTGGCCTGGAGCAGGATCATGCCCTGCTGGCGGAACTGTCGGCGTTGGCAGCGGATGTGGAACGGATTACAGCCTCAACAACCTACCGATTTGGAGCGAGCCGCGCCTATTACGATCTCGTGGGACGTCGTATTGCGGAGTTGCGCGAACAGCGGATGTCCGGCGTACAAACCTTGCAGGAGTTTACTGACCGGCGTCTGGCGCCAGCCATGCGTACCGTAGCGACCGTGCGTGAGCGGCAGGATTCGTTGTCCGCGCGGATTGCTCGCGCTGCTAATTTATTGCGGACTCGGGTGGATGTGGCTCTGGAACAGCAAAATCGTGATTTGTTACGCTCGATGGACCGGCGGGCTGATTTACAGTTGCGTTTGCAGGAAACCGTCGAAGGGTTGTCCGTAGTGGTGCTGAGTTATTACCTGGTAGGGCTGGTCAGTTACGCGGTTAAAGCCCTCAGTAAGCTGGGACTGCCGTTAAATCCTGACTTGGCGGCAGGATTGGCGATCCCCGTGGTATTTGCCGTGGTCGGTTTGGG
>CALMNY010000401.1 GCA_937872125.1 uncultured Candidatus Competibacteraceae bacterium
GGGATACCCGCTTTCGCGGGTATGACGAACGGGGTAGTTTTTGATCTGAAAAAGATAAAATCTATCGGGGAACGGTATGACGAGGTTCGCGGCCTTTATCAACAGTGGAGACTTCTTCGGGTTTTTCCCCGAGTACGCCGGGCGGCGGCTGATTCCGATATTTTCCGCGCTGGCGCTGGCGGAAAGCGACGTTCGCTCTCTAACCCGCGAAGGCATCTATGCGCTGACCATGGGTGACGAAACCATGGAGATCGTCAATCTGGCCGAGGTGGGGCCATCGCGCCAGGGATGACCCGGAACTCTTCCAGCCGCGCCCCAAGCCGGCGCAGATCGGCGGCGGACAGTTCCCGCCCCCGCTGCTCGGGCGGCAGTTCCAGGCTCAGGTGCAGATAGCGCCCGCCGCGCTCGCACACCTGCGCCGCCAGGTGAATCGGCAGCGTGCCGATGACGACATCGCCGGGCTGGATGGTTTCCGGATCGAGATGGGCGATCACCGCATCCACGGCGACGCCCTCCCCGGCGGCCCAGTCCAGCGCACCGGGATGACGGGAGACGAAGAGGGTGGACATGGAATTAATGCGCCTCAATAGACGCCGGGAACCGGGGCGCCAAACGACTATGGGCCATTTCCCCATTTCGATTAAAGAAATGCAGTTCTCCGGCCTGGTCGCACAACCAAAATTCCTGGGCGCCGCACGCAAAATAGAGTTCCCGCTTTTCCCACATCTCATTGAGCGTATTCGACGGCGACAGAATTTCCACCATGATCTCCGGTGCTTCCAGATAGGGATTCGCCCGACGATTGCGCGTAAAAAACGCCGTACTACCCCAGGCGACATCACTAACCTTGACGCCATCACCGGTTTGCACACTGCATTCGACCAACGGTTCACCATCCTCCAGTAATTTGGTCAGCCAGCGCACAATTCGGGCTTGATACAGGCCGTGTTGATTCGTGGCCGGACTCATGATGATTTGTCCCCGATGATTGGTTTCAACCTTAAATGGCATGTCCCGGAATAATGGGCTATCACAGATTTCTTGCCAGTTCATTATGTGATCCTCAGCGAGGTAACAACTTTTTAATCAAACGCCGCAACTCCTCCTGTAATAGCTTGGGGTCGCTTAAAGCACTTTCTACCTTATGCCTGATTTTTGAGTCATCCGGTCGTGTTCCATGGGCTAGCGCATTACGTAATCCTTTAAGCAAAAAATAATCACCAGATAGTAATTTTTTGCCACGCAATCCACTCTGATAGTCTCTGCGCACTCTATCACGATCCTGGAAATCCCAAAACCGCTCCTTCTTCTCATCAATCAGGCTGGTAACAAACCGAGACCGGCTTCCAACCGGGTTCCAGTCGTTCCGGCCTATCTGGGCGAAGCCAGCGGTTCTATACTGGATGCTATCCCCTCGCGGCATCACCGGGAGAATCACCATGCGTAGCGGCCCCCTGCCCATTCCCTTCCTGTTCGTCGCGTTCTGCCTGCTGGCGCTGGGATTCGGCACAACCCCGGCCCGATCCGCCGAGCCAACGGTAACCGCCAGCGCGCTGGCGCGCGTCCCGCCGGCCCTGCAACCCTGGATCAGTTGGGTGCTGCGCGAACCCGCCGACTGGCGCTGCCCGGTGGACTACGCCGACCCAAAGCAGCGCCGCTGCGTCTGGCCGACGACGCTGAGCCTGAATCTCGATGCCCGGGGCGGCGAGTTCAGCCAGCAGG
>CALMNY010000402.1 GCA_937872125.1 uncultured Candidatus Competibacteraceae bacterium
CGCGTTTCGCCATGGTGGCGATGCGGTCTGCTCCCGCCGGCTAACTATGCCGGAACCGGCTATCATTAATCATCGTTGACCGCCTGGCTGGAATCCGGTTTCGACCGGACTCACCGTACAAACTGTTATCGTTATCTCCTGGCTGGCTATCCCAAGGAGCTTCCCATGCCCCGTCTGCTCTCCTTGCTCCTCCCCCTGCTGGCGCTACTGCTGTCTGCGAGCGCCCACGCCGTTGAGGATACGCCGCTCGCCGTGGCGGCGGCTCAATATTTGCAACTGATCCGCGATGGCCGAACTGGCGCCGGTCAGTCGCCGGACGCCCTGCTGCAACAAGCCGGCCAACAGGCGGCGCGCAAGGACTGGACTGCCGCCATCGCCAGTCAGGAAACCGCCATCGTCGCCGGCGCTGACCCGGTGGGAGCATGGCTGAATCTGAGTCAGTTCTGGCAAACCCAGGCCGAGCAGAAGCAGGACGAAGAAACCCGCGACCGCGCCAAGGAGCGAACCCGGCAGGCCGCCTGGAATGCCTACCAGGCGGCGCGCGTCCCGTTCGAGCGCGCCCGCGCCCTGTTCCGGCTGGGCGAACTGTACGACCGCGCCAAGGAACCGAAACAGGCCCTCGCCGCCTTCCGCGAAGGGCTGGAGCTGGAGGACAACCCCCGGATCGCCAAGCGTTATCAGGAGTTGGCCGACGCCCACGCCTTCCAGATCAAGGGCGTCGAGGTTGAATCGGACAGCGCCACCCCGAAAATCTGTCTCCAATTTTCCGATGACCTCGCCAAGGGCCGGCAAGTTCACTATGAGGATTATCTGGTGATCGAGCCGGCGCTCCAGCCGGTGGTCAGCGCCCAGGGCCGGCAATTGTGCGTCGAAGGCGTCCGCCATGGCCAGAGCTACACGATCAAGGCGCGCGCCGGCATCCCGTCGGCGGCGGGCGAAAAGACGCGCGCTGCGCAGGACTTTACCGCCAAGGTCGAGGACCGCGAACCAACCCTGGGTTTTCGCGGGACCGCCTACGTGCTGCCCAAAGCCAGCGGCCAGCAGTTGCCGCTGATCAGCGTCAATATGGATCAGGCGCGGGTGCGGGTGTTGCGCATCAATGACCGCAATTTGCTGCAACAGATTCTGGATCGGCGCCTTGCTAACCCGCTCGATGGTTACGACATCAGCCGGGTCGCCAAAAATTCCGGTGAATTGCTGTGGGAGGGAACCCTGAACCTGATCAGCGGCGAACGCAATCAGGATGTGATCACCGCGATTCCTGTCAACGAAATTCTGCGTGATCCGCAACCGGGCATCTACATCGTGGCTGCCGAGCCGCTCAAGGAAGACCCGGACAGCTACCAGAACCGGGCCACGCAGTGGCTGGTCGTCTCCGACATCGGCCTGTTCACGCTGCGCGGCAATGACGGGCTGCACGTATTCGCCCGCTCGCTGGCCACCGCCAAGCCGCTGACTGGCCTTGATCTGCGGCTGTATGCCCGCAACAACAGCGAACTGGGCCAGGCGACCACCGACAACAAGGGCTATGTCCGCCTCGATCCGGGCCTGCTGCGCGGTGGCGGCGGGCGCGAACCGGCGCTGCTGATGGCCTATGGCAACGGCGATTACAACTTTCTCGATCTGACCAAACCGGCCTTCGATCTCAGCGACCGGGGCGTCGAGGGCCGCGCCGCGCCGGGAGCCGTGGATGCGTTCCTTTATACCGAGCGCGGCGTCTACCGGCCCGGCGAGACGGTGGAGTTGATGGCGCTGGTCCGCGACAGTCGCGGCTATGCCCTGCCGGATGCGCCGCTGACTCTGAAGCTGTTCCGTCCCGACGAAGTGGAGGCCGGGCAGCCGAAACCGGGCCAGCCGGCGCTGGGTGGCTATCACGTCCAGCTACCGCTGGCGCTGAATGCCCGCACCGGAACCTGGACGGTCAAGGCGTATGCCGATCCCAAAGGCGAACCGGTCGGCCAGGTCAGTTTTCAGGTCGAGGATTTCGTGCCGCAGCGGCTAAAGCTGGAACTGAGTTCAACTACGCCGGTGCTGAAGCCGGATGAACCGGCTATCGTGGACATCAATGGTCGTTTCCTGTATGGCGCGCCGGCGGCCAATCTCAAGGCCGAAGCCGAAGTAGTGCTGAACGAGGACCCCAACCCCTATCCCACGTTCCCCGGCTATCGCTTCGGGCTGGCGCAGGACAGTTGGACCGCCAAACGCTTCCCGGTGGCGCTGGCCGGCACCGACGCTCAGGGCAAGGCCCAGGCGCAGGTGACGTTGAGTGAGACGCCCGACACCAGCCGCCCGTTGCAGGCGCGGGTGCGGGTGTCGCTGTTCGAGCCGGGTGGCCGGCCGGTCAGCCGCAGTCTGAACCTGCCCTATCGTCCCCAGCCGTTCGCCATCGGCATTAAGCCGCGCTTCGGCGATGACGGCATCCCCATCGGCCAGGAAGCCGGTTTCGACGTGATCATCCTCGATCCGCTGGGCCAGCCGCTGGCGAAAGGCGGGCTGCGCGCCGATCTGGTGCGCGAGGACCATCAGTATTACTGGTACTACGATGAGAGCCGCTGGAACTACAAGCTGGTGATCCGCGACGGTGCGCCAGTGACCAGCCAAACGCTCAATATCGCTGCCGGTCAGCCGGCGGCGTTCGCGCACCGCATCACGGAATGGGGCAATTACCGGCTGGACGTGCTGGACCCCAGCAACGGCGTCGCCTCCAGCGTGCGCTTCACTGTGGGCTGGTTCGAGAGTCCGAGCGAGAACAGCGACACCCCGGATCAGATGAAGGTGACGCTGGATCAACCGCGCTATCAGGCCGGTCAGACCGCCAAGGTCTTCGTCCGGGCGCCGTTCGCCGGTGAAGTGCTGTTGAACGTGGTCGGCGACCGGCTGTGGCTCAGCAAGACCGTCAGCGCCCCGGCGGACGGGGCGACGGTGGAACTGCCCATTCCCACCGAGTGGGGGCCGGGCGTGTACGTTACCGCCACCGCGTTCCGCCCGGCCGATAACACGGCTCAGCGGGGGCCGGGCCGGGCCATCGGCGTCGCCTGGGTCGGCCTGGACCCCGCACCGCGCACCCTGAACGTCGCGTTGACCGCGCCGACTGAGTGGAAACCGCGCCAGACCGTGGATTTGCCGGTGACGGTGACCGGTCTCGATGCCGGCCAGCCAGCGTATGTGACCATTGCGGCGGTAGATGAGGGCATTCTGCAACTGACCGACTTCGTTAGCCCCGACCCGGCCAAATATTTCCTCGGCAAGCGCCGACTGGGGATGCAATTGCTCGATCTGTACGGGAAGCTGATCGAAGCCGGTGGACGGGCCGGCCAACTCAAGGTTGGCGGCGACGCCGACAGCCGGCAACTGGACGCCTCCGGGGTGCGCACGGTGAAGACGCTGGCGTTGTTCTCCGGGCCGGTGGCGCTGGACGCCGGCGGCCAGGCGAAAATTCCACTGGCGCTGCCTGATTTCAACGGTCAGTTGCGGCTGATGGCGGTAGCCTGGGATCGCAACCGGCTGGGCCGGGCCGAGGCCGCGCCACTGGTGCGCGATCCGCTGGTGGCCCGCGTTTATTTACCGCGCTTTCTGGCGCCGGAAGATGAGAGCCGGGTCAGCGTGACCGTGCAGAACCTGAGCGCCCCACCGGGTGAATACCACATCCGGCTGAGCGCCGAGGGTGGGGCGGCGGTCACTGAACCGGCGGCGTTCACCTTTACCGTCGCTGATTCCGCCGTGCAGAGTTCCGAGAGCCGGACCTTTACCCTGCGCGGAGTGCAACCGGGGGTCGGCCAGGTGCGCCTGCATCTGGACGGGCCGAACGGCTTCCAACTGGTGCGCGAGTCCGAGATCGGCGTGCGCCCGGCGCAGGCCATCACCACCACCCGCACCGCGAAACGGCTGAATCCCGGTGAGTCGCTGCGCGTTGGCAATGAGTTACTGGGCGACTATCTGGCGGGAACCGGTCAGGCCCGGTTGAGCTTCAGCAGCCGGCCCAACCTCAACGTGCCCGAACTGCTGGCGGAACTGGATCGTTATCCCTACGGCTGTCTGGAGCAGACCACCAGCCGCGCCCTGCCCTTGCTGTATTTCAACCAGGTGGCCGAAGTCTGGGTCGGCCACAACGCCACCGAGGCCGGCTTGCGGGCGCGGGTGCAGGACGCCATTCAGCGCATTTTGACCTTGCAGGACGCCGGCGGCGGCTTCGGGCTGTGGAGTCCCGACAGCAACGTGGAAAACTGGCTGTCGGCCTACGCCATGGATTTCCTGGTGCGCGCCCGGCAGGAACGGTATCTCGTGCCGGAATCCGCCTACCAGCATGGTTTGAAATATTTACAGGAGCAGTTGAACCAGGAAAGCTTCGAAGAAGCGCAGCTCGGCTGGCGGGCCTATGCGCTGTACGTGCTGGCGCGGGTGCAGCAGGCAGCCATCGGCGATTTGCGTTATCTGCACGATAACCATTTGCAAAAGCTGCCCAGCGCGATGGCGCAGGCGCAACTGGGTGCGGCGCTGGCCCGCTATGGCGAATTGGGCCGGGCCAAGGAAGCGTTTACTGCCGCTTTGAATCGTCAGGACCGGGTGGCGGTGCGCGATTACGGCAGTCCGTTGCGCGACCGGGCGGCGCTGCTGACGCTGCTGGCGGAATCCGGGCTGTTGCCGGATCGGTTGCCGCCACTGGCGGAAGAAGTCGCCACCACGTTCAACCAGCGCCGCTACGCCAGCACCCAGGAACAGGCCTGGCTGCTGTTGGCGGCTCAAGCGTTGCTGAAGCAGCCCGGCCAACTCCGGCTGGCAGTGGGCGGTCAGGCCACCACCGCCGATCCGTTCTATCTCGCGCCCACCGTTCAGCAGGTGACCCAGGGGCTGACCGTCGCCAATCAGGGTACACAGGCCGCCTGGTATACGCTGAACCTGAGTGGTGTGCCGGTTGCGCCACAACCGCCGGCGCAGGAAGGGTTCACCATCAGCCGTCGCTATTACACCCGCGCCGGCAAGGAGGTGGACCCGGCCCAGATTCGCCAGAACGATCTGCTGGTGGCGGTCATCACCGGCACGGTGCAAGGCGGCGAGGAGCAACAGGCGCTGGTGGTGGATTTGCTGCCGGCGGGGCTGGAAATCGAAAACGCCCGGCTGGCGCATAACACCGGGACCAGCGAAATCGCCTGGTTGCCGGCATTGACCGAGACCCTGCACACCGAATTCCGCGATGACCGTTTCGTGGCGGCGCTGGATTTCGATGCGGGCGACCAGCGGAAATTCACTCTGGCCTATCTGGTGCGGGCGGTGCCGCCGGGCGTCTACCGGCAACCGGCGGTGTACGTAGAGGATATGTACAAGCCGTGGCAGTTCGGGCGCGGGGCGATGGGGACAGTGAAGGTGGAGTGACAAAGTGAAGATGAGTCGGAGTAAACTCCTGGCTGAACTCGCCCGGACCGAACTGCATTACGACGGTTTCCATGCCGGTTCCCGGTTCGCCGGAACCGGCGGCGCTTTGCATCCGGTTTTGCAGTCGCTATCAGCCGCCGGGTCTGGTATCGTGTGTCGTCTATTCGCAACCCCCCATCCCGCATGACCCGATTCATTTTCATCACCGGCGGCGTGGTCTCCTCGCTCGGCAAGGGTATCGCCGCCGCCTCGCTGGCCGCCGTGCTCGAAGCACGGGGTCTGAAAGTCACCCTGATCAAGCTCGACCCCTACATCAACGTTGATCCCGGCACCATGAGTCCGTTTCAGCACGGCGAGGTGTTCGTGACCAGTGACGGGGCGGAAACCGATCTCGATCTCGGCCATTACGAACGCTTTGTCTGCCTGACCGCCAGCCGGCGCAACAACTTCACCACCGGGCGCATCTACGAAAACGTCATCCGCAAGGAACGGCGCGGCGATTACCTCGGCGGCACAGTGCAAGTCATCCCGCACATCACCGACGAAATCAAGCGCTGCATCCGCTTCGGCGCCGGCGAGGCGGATATCGCCCTGGTGGAAATCGGCGGCACGGTGGGCGACATCGAATCGCTGCCGTTCCTGGAGGCCATTCGCCAGATGGGCCTGGAACTGGGCCGCGACCGCTCGCTGTTCATCCACCTGACCCTGGTGCCCTATATCAAGTCTTCGGGCGAACTCAAGACCAAACCGACTCAGCACTCGGTCAAGGAACTGCGCTCCATCGGCATCCAGCCCGACATGCTGATGTGCCGTTCGGACCGGGAGATCCCCGCCGATGAACGCCGCAAGATCGCCCTGTTCACCAACGTCGAACCCAAGGCGGTCATCAACGTCCCTGACGCCGACACCATCTACCGGATTCCGCTGCTGCTGCACGCCCAGGGCGTGGACGACATCGTCGCCCGCAAGCTGCGGCTGGACAACCCGCCACCGGCGCAACTGGCGGATTGGGAACGGGTGGTGCGGGCGATTGAAACGCCGACCGGCGCAGTGGACATCGCCATGGTCGGCAAGTACGTAGACCTGACCGACGCCTACAAGTCCCTGAACGAAGCCCTGCTGCACGCCGGTATCCATACCCATACCCGCGTCAATATCCACTACGTGGATTCCGAACGTATCGAGCGGGAAGGAACCGCCGGCCTGGAAGGAATGGACGCCATCCTGGTGCCGGGCGGCTTTGGCCGGCGCGGTATCGAGGGCAAAATCGCAGCGGTCCGCTTCGCCCGCGAGCGGCGGATTCCCTATCTTGGGATTTGCCTGGGGATGCAGGTGGCGGTGATCGAATTCGCCCGTCATGTCGCCGGTCTGGAAGGCGCGCACAGTACTGAATTTCGCCCGGACACCGCCCATCCAGTCATTGCCCTGATCGCCGAATGGCTGGAGGAGGACGGCACCGTGCAGCAGCGCCGGGAAGGCGGCGACCTGGGCGGCACCATGCGGCTGGGCGCGCAGCCTTGCCAACTGGTCGCCGACAGTTTGGCCCGCCGCACCTACGGCAAGGACACGATCACTGAGCGCCACCGCCACCGCTACGAATTCAACAACCGTTACCGGGAAGCGCTCCACGCCGCCGGGATGGCCTTCGCCGGCTATTCGCTGGATGGCCAGTTGGTGGAAATGATCGAACTGCCCGACCATCCGTGGTTCCTCGGTTGTCAGTTCCACCCGGAATTCACTTCCACCCCGCGCGCCGGCCATCCGCTGTTCCAGGGTTTTGTCGAAGCAGCCATCCGCCAGCGCCAGCAACGCCCCGTGGAGGCGAACCTGACATGATGAAGCTGTGTGGTTTCGAGGTCGGCCTGGACCGGCCCCTGTTCCTGATCGCCGGCCCCTGCGTGATCGAATCGGAGCAACTGGCCTTGGACACCGCGGGCCAACTCAAGGAAATCACTGGGCGGCTGGGCATCCCGTTCATCTACAAATCCTCGTTCGACAAGGCCAACCGTTCCTCCTGCCAGAGCTATCGCGGCCCCGGCCTCGACGAGGGGCTGAAGATCCTGGCCAGGGTCAGAGCCGAGATCGGCGTGCCGGTGCTGACCGACGTGCATGAGTACACCCCGCTCGCCGAGGTCGCCGCCGTGGTGGATGTGTTGCAGACCCCGGCATTCCTGTGCCGGCAGACCGATTTCATCCAGAACGTCGCCCGTCAGGGCAAACCGGTCAACATCAAGAAGGGCCAGTTCCTGTCGCCCTGGGAGATGGGCAACGTAGTCGCCAAGGCGCGCATGGCCGGCAACGATCATCTTATGGTCTGCGAACGCGGCGCGTCTTTTGGGTACAATAACCTGGTGTCGGACATGCGCGGACTGGCTGTGATGCGCGCCACCGGCTGTCCGGTGGTGTTCGACGCGACTCATTCGGTGCAACTGCCCGGCGGTCAGGGCCACGCCTCCGGCGGCCAGCGCGAGTTCGTGCCAGTGCTGGCGCGGGCGGCGGTGGCGGCGGGCGTGGCCGGGCTGTTCATGGAAACCCATCCCGACCCGGATCGCGCGCTGAGCGACGGCCCCAACGCCTGGCCGCTGGACCGGATGGAGCCGTTGCTGGCCACGCTCAAGGCGCTGGATGATGTGGTCAAACAGCGCGGTTTTCTGGAAACCGGACTAGAATAACTGTTTTATTCCCCCAACAGCGCAACACCCAACAGGAGACGAAGAATGTCAAAAATCAAAGAAATTCGCGGTCGTGAAATCATGGATTCGCGCGGCAATCCGACGGTCGGCGTAGATGTGATCCTGGAATCCGGCGCCAAGGGCAGCGCGGGCGTGCCGTCCGGCGCGTCTACCGGCAGCCGCGAGGCGCTGGAACTGCGCGATGGCGACAAGAGCCGCTACCTGGGCAAGGGCGTGCTGAAAGCGGTCGCCAACGTCAACGGCGAACTGCGCAGCGCGCTGGTCGGCGTGGAAGCGGTTGGCAATCAGGCCGCGATTGACGAGAAGATGATCGCCCTGGACGGCACCCCCACCAAGAGCCGCCTCGGCGCTAACGCTCTGCTGGGCGTGTCCATGGCCGTCGCGCACGCCGCCGCCGCCGAAAAGGGCGTCGCGCTGTACAAGTATCTGAATCCCACTGGCCCGTATGCGCTGCCGGTGCCGATGATGAACATCCTCAACGGCGGCGCTCACGCCGACAACAGCGTGGACATGCAGGAATTCATGATCATGCCCATCGGCGCGCCCAGCTTCCGCGAGGCGCTGCGCTGGGGCGCGGAAGTGTTCCACGCCCTGAAAGCAGTGCTGAAGAAGCAGGGCATGAATACGGCGGTCGGCGACGAAGGCGGCTTCGCGCCCAATCTGCC
>CALMNY010000403.1 GCA_937872125.1 uncultured Candidatus Competibacteraceae bacterium
GACATACACGACATCGAAGGCGTCGCTGGCGCGTTCGCGCACGTAGTCGGCGATCTCGCCGGCGGTCCCGCTCAGGCCCTGGGCGGCGGCGTATTCGTAGGTGTTGCCGGAGACATAGCTGTTGAGGCCATACGCCGAGCGATCCACGGTGACTTGGGCATTGGCGTAGGCGTTGGCCAATCCGTCGAGCAAGGCGGCGATCCCGCGATCTTTCAAGTAGCGGCCGGCGTTGTCGAAAAATTGGCCCCGGATGCAGGGTTTGCCCCAGGGGTCGGTGAGATAGCCCAGATGCTGGTTGACCGAGACGGCGCCCGCGCCGGCGCCCACGGCGCCCTGGCCTTTCCCCCGGTGGACGGTATGGATGCGCCCGTCTTGAAACACGAAGGTGACGGTGTCCAGATAGGCGCGCACGCAGGATTGCTCGCGCACCCCGACGGCATAGCCGGTCCAGACCGCATTGGCCACGCCGGGAATCCGCAACCCGTTGGCGGCGAGATTGTCGGCGCCGGTGATGAGCTTGAAGCGAAACGGATCGGTCAAACGGCCCAGGAAGGGGACGCGGCCGACCAGCGGCGTCATCATCGAATTGTGGACCAGGGTCGCGGCATCCGGGATCGTGTAGACGGGGATCACGGCCGAGGCGCCATCCCGCTCCGCCTTGACCGTGAAGGGATAGCGCTTGGGTTGGTAGGAGACGCTCGTCACGGGCGCGCGGTGGGCGGACGCCAGGGCGCGCGCCGTCCCCCCGCCCGCGCTATAGGGCGTGACGGTGAGGTAATCGCCGCGCAGGCCCGGCATCCAGCGCCCTGACGACGCCGGTCGCGGCGGCGCGCGGTCGGCCTCGGCGCTGCCGACCAGCCGATCGGCCAGCCCTTCCCACCCGGCGACGCCGCGCCACGGATCCAGGATTCCGGGCGCGAGCGGCGGTGTACCCGGTGCGGGGCCATCGGTCCTGGGCCTCCCCGCCTCGCCCGACGGCGCGAGGACACGATTGGCTTCGGAATGCCCCGCGCCCGTCCGGTTTTCCGGGCCCGATGCGCCGTCCTTCCCCTCCGCGCGCGCGGGCGGGTGGGCGCGCAGCGCGTTCACCTCGTCCGTCAACCGGTCGATCTCCTGCTTCAGGCCGGGGTCCGGACGACGGGCGGCGAGTTCCCTGATTTTTTGATCGGCGGCCTCGCGCGCTTCGCGCAGGGCTTGGTTGAGCCGATCCGCCTCCTGCCGGGATTGCTGGGCGGCTTCTTGCGTCGCTTCGCGCACGGCGCGTTCGGCGCGCTCCCGGTCCACGATCCGCTGGTTTTCCGTCTGCTCGAACCGATAGCGCATGTCCTGCAAAAGCGCGGTCATCGCGCGCAGTTCGTCGGCATAGGTGGGGTCGTCGCCCCGGCGCACGGACGGCGCTTCCGCCCGGGTCTTCGCCGTCGAAACCGGCGACGAGTCCAGGCGAAACAGGGCGTACAGGCCGCCGAGACTCGCTACGGCGAGGCCGATGACGGCCAGCCTACTGGCCGAGGACGAGAGGAGCGCCATGAGGGATGACCGCCTGGTTGAAGGGTTGCTCGGTCACGACCGCCCAAACCGTACCGTGATGGCCGCTCCCGGCGGGTTCGAGGGTGGGATGGAGCGCGGCGACAAACAACAGGCGGCCGCGCAGCGCCTTCGGTTCAAAGGGCACGGAACGGGACCCGGGGTTGTCAACGCCGAGCGCGGTCACATGCAACGTCCCCGCCTGCCATTGCCGCAAGGGGCGGATTTGCAAACTGGCCGCCGGCCACCGCACCCACGCGCGCACGGCGATGGGCCGCACCGCGACCGGCGTCGCGTCGAGTTTCGGAATCAGGCGGGCCGGGCCGCTGTAGTGGGCCAGCGCGAAGCGGGCCAGGGCGGCGTAGCGGGCGCGGGGGTTGCGCCCGCTCGCGCCAGGCAACCCCGGGCGGAGAAAATCGGGAATCAGGGCCGCCGCCGCTGCTTCCAGTCGCGCCGGGTCGGTCGGCGCGTTCGTCTGGGCCTGGATGGACGCTTCCAGCGCGGGGTCGCGCACGACGAGACGTTCCGGCGTCGCCCCCTCCGTCCGCGCGCGGACATCGAGTTGATAGAGCGCGCCACTGACGGCAGTCGCGAGGACGCGCGCGGACGGAAACGGGGCGTGCGCGAGCCAGTGCAATTGCCCGGTGGGGGAGAGCACCACGCGCGACATGGCGCTGACCGGTTGCGGAAGATCGAGATCCGCGATGGGTTCGGGAAAATCAATCCGTCGTTCCACACCCACTTTCAGGACGACCGGCAGCGGATCGCCCTGCCAAATCGTTTGGACCGCGGCGGCGCTTTCCGGGGACGCCGCGGGCGGGCCGGCGTCGGTTGGCGGGCCGGCGTCTGCCGTGGACGCGGGGGAGGCCGCGGGTGCGACATCCGCGGCGATCATGGCGGTATCCGCCCCGGGGTATGGGGGGATCACCGAGGTGCGGGTGGTTTCTCCCCCGCGTGGCGCGGTGGAGGCGGGCGGCGCCAGGGGCGGCTGCGCGTGCGCGGGCGCCAGCGCCAGCGCCAGCCCCAGCGCGTATCCTCTCCACCCGAACGGCAGGTCACAGCCAGTCATCGGGTTGCCTCCTGGGGTTGGCCGCTTTCTTCCACGGGTTGTGGCCCGGGCGGCAGATAACAATCAAAGGCCAGTTGATAGGGATTTTTTTCGAGTGGGACGGCGTAATGCACGATGCGCAAGGGATAGGCATAGCGCCGGTGGCGCGTCTCGATGCCCTTGACGTGTTCTTCCAGCACGAATTCCAGATGGACTTCCCAGGCGCCTTGGCCCAGGCGAGTCACCTGGCGGGGGTCGAACAGCGTGTCGGTCGCCGGCAAGAGCCGCCGGGTGCGGCTGGTGTACAGGCTCTGGTTACGTTGCTGGTGCAATTTGAGATCGGCGTAACACCGTTCCGTGATGAAATCTCGCCCCTCCTCCAGATTGCGCGGGTAGTCCTGGGCGCAATCCTCGCGGCAGTAGTTGAGTTGGGTGATGAGGTGTTCCGCGAACGCATACACGTTCGCGGGCCAGATTTCGTTGGGCTTGATGATTTGCGGACGGCTCAAGTCCGGCGGCACGTGCACGTTCAGGAGCGTCGGCATCCGGATCCAGCCGATGGCGAACAGCGCCAGCAGCGCGAGCTGCAGGCCGACGATGCGGTTGCGATACCGCAGTTGTTGCTGGAGCTGGCTCACCGGGGTGTGGGCGTCCGTCATGGCGGTAGGCTCGGCGTTAGCGCGGCGCCCGGACAACGGGCGGGTTGGACCGGGGGAGACGGCGTCCGTATTGATAGCGACGGCCGGGCTTGATCAAGGCGGGTCCTTGGGCGATCTTGCGGTGCCGCTCGAAATACAAGGGCTTGCCGGCCCGGAACCGATGAATGCGATGCAACAGGCCATACGCCAGAGCCAGCCACCCTACGAGCACGAGACCGAGAACCCCCGGTGAGCGCAACAGCAGGACGAGTCCCACCAGGGTGAGCAACGCGACCGCGCCGGATTGATACAAAGCGGCTTTGATTTCGGTCCAGGTGCAGCCGAAGTACACCAAGGGTTCGCGATCCAATTGATGGAGGGTCTGCTCTGGCTTCATCGGACGCCCTCAGCCGATCGTGACGTTGGGGTTGATGGTCAGGTTGTTCATCCAGTCGATGACCAGGGCGATCAGCACGGCGGCCACCACCAGCACGGCGATGATGAACGCCACGTTTTTGATGAAGACGCCCCATTCGCCGTGGCGCCGGGCGTCGCTGACGGCGGTAAAGACATCGCCGACTCCGCCCATCACGCCGAAGCCGATCATGACGACACCGCCGGCGATGGCCATCATGATCAGCACCGTGACGACCTTGACCAGGAACGGTTTGTCGATCAGCGAGCTCGGCAGGATTTTGTCGAGCGCGAAGTTGCCGGTGGATTGGGCCTGGGCCCACTCCGGCGCCGCCAGCACACCGATCAGGACGATGAGGCACAGACCGGTTGCGGGACTGATCGCCGGCCACGCGCGGCGGAGGGTT
This sequence comes from uncultured Candidatus Competibacteraceae bacterium, assembly GCA_937872125.1. Taxonomy (GTDB): domain Bacteria; phylum Pseudomonadota; class Gammaproteobacteria; order Competibacterales; family Competibacteraceae; genus Contendibacter. Next base: position 4,032 of record CALMNY010000403.1, read on the forward strand.
GCACGCCACCCGCCCGGCGCCAGGAACGAGGTCGGCGGGGTCGCGCCCACGCCCGCGTATGGAGACAGAGACATCATTGGTAGAAGACTCCTAAAACAGCAACCAAAGCAACGAACGCCGCCACGACCAGCAGCAGCACCTGCGGCGCGCGGGCCGAATCGCCCCCGCGCGCCACCTCCGAACCGACGTGGAGCAGCCAGCCCAGAACCAGGACCGTCCCCACCGCCACGCACACCGCGATCAAGCTGCCCGCGAGGGTCGGCGCGCGCAGGTGGGTGGCGGCGGCAAAGACGCGCAACACCTCGCTCATGGCAGGGGCCTGGGTCGCCAGGCCGGCCGCCCACCCTGCACTGAAATCCATGGCCCGCCCGCCAGGGTCAACGCCGCCGCGTCAGGGACGCGCCCGCCGGCGCGGGCGGCGCGGCGTGGACGACGCGATGGCGCTCGTTGAGATAGTCCGCGCTGCGCGCCCGCGTTACCCGTAACTGCTCCAGCAAGGCGGCATAGTTGAAGGTGACGGGCGCGCGATCCGCCCGGTAGCGGTCGGCCAACCGCTCGGTCTGATCGATCAGGTAATCCAGTTCCTGGATCAGGGCGGCGATGTCCGCCTGCTGGCGCGCGGCGTCCACGGAGGCCGCGTGGCTCAGGCCCGCCGCGCCGAGACCTCCGGTCAAGACCATCCCACCGATGAACGCCCATGCAGAATGACGAGAGATACGGATCATGAGGCCGGTCCTCCGGCTGAGCGCGCGAGGTGATGGATGACCCGGCGCACGTACTGTTGGGTTTCCCGGTAGGGCGGCACCTGGTTACCGTACTTTTGCACCGCCCCTTCGCCGGCGTTGTAGCCCGCCAGGGCCAGTTCCAGGTCGCCGTGGAAGGTGTTCAGCAGCCAGCCGAGGTAGCGCGCGCCGGCCCGCAGATTGCGGGCCGGGTCGGTGCGCGCCGCGCGCGGCACGCCAAAGCGTTCCGCCGTGGCCGGCATCAGCTGCATCAGGCCGACGGCGCCTTTGGGCGAAACCGCCTGGGGGTCGTAGCCGGACTCGGTGGCGACCACGGCATGCACCAGCGCCGCGGGGAGGTTTTCCTCCGCCGCTACCTGGGCGATCAACGCCCCCCAGGGGGCACGGGCGCTCGCCCCCGGCCGCCGGGCCGCCGCGATGGCGGGGGTGGGGGAACCGTGGGGCGGGGCCCGGAGCGCCCCGGCGAGTTGACGCGCGGCTTCCTGGAGGGTGACGCGCGGTTGCGTTGCCGTGTGCAGGGGCAACCGGTCCGGGTCCCAGCGCAACGCCAGGGGGCCGACATACAGGGTCAGCCCCGCGCGCTGCCCGGCGGCCAGGACCGTGGCCATGGCTTCGCGGGTTTCGGGATAGACGCGCTCACAGCGCGCGCCCGCACAGGCGCGCACGGTCCAGGGCCAGGGCGTCGGGACGGGCGCGTAGGGCGATTGCCGGCCCGAGGCGCGCAGCGCCAGGGCGTACAAGCCGTCGGCCGACAGCCCGTGCCGGGCGGCGACGAGCCGGTACACCGGCGGCACTTCAGCGCCAACCGGCCCGGCGGCCAGTCCGGTGCTGGCGAGTACCATCGCGAGAAGCGCAGGGTGCGGGCGCGGGCTCACTGGACCCCCCAATCGGAAAAATCGCGCCGGCGATCGCGCGGCTCGGCCGCCGGATGGCCGCGGGCGCGTTCGAGGCGATACGCGTTCGCGCGCGGTTCCAGCGCGAGCGCCTGCCGACGCCGCCGGTAGCCCGCGTAGTTCGCCAGGACGAGGCGCACGTACTGTTGGGTTTCCCGATAGGGCGGCACCTGGTGGCCGTACTTTTGCACCGCCCCTTCGCCGGCGTTGTAGCCCGCCAGGGCGAGCGGCAGCGCCCCATGGAAGCGCCGGATCAGCCATTTCAGATACCGGACGCCGGCGCGAACGTTCTGGGCCGGGTCGGCACGCGCCGCGCGGGCGACGCCAAACCGCACCCCCGTGGCCGGCATCAACTGCATCAGGCCCACCGCGCCGGCGGGCGAGCGGGCGTGGGGGTGATAGCCGGATTCCTGGGTAATCACCGCATGGACCAGCGCCGGATCCACGCCCTCGCTCAGGGCGATGGCGTCGATGAGGGGCGTGAGCGCGCTCCGGCGCGCTGCGAGCGTCCGATTCAACCCGGGGCCGGCGCCAGGGTGGGCGGCCGCGCGCGGGTCGCCGGGCGGCCGTGGGATCGCCGGCGTCCGGGGAACGCGGCCCGTGATCGCCCTGCCTTCGTCCGTCAGCGGCGAGGCGGAGCGGGGATGAAACCATTCGCGCAACGCCCGCTCGTCGGCGTCCGGCGCGGTCTGCCCGGACGGCGGCGCGGGCTTGCCGGAGCACGCGGCGATCAGCACGACGCACAGGCCCACGAGCGCGCGACCCATCTTAAAGCGGGGAGAGCAAGGCGCCTTGGCGGCGCCAGAGCGCCACGGGGGCCTTCAGGGTGCTGACGCCGCGAAACAGCAGCGGATCAAAGCGGCGCGGCTCCAGGCGCTTCGCGTCCGCCGCGCGCGTGGCGGCCGCGCCGGGCCGCTGTTCCAACCAGGCGATAAAAGCCGGCGTATCCTTGAAATGGCGCCCGTACACCCGGATGCGGACCTCCGGGATTTTCAGCAGCTCCGCCAGCTTCTGATAACACGCCACCCCGCAGTCCGGTTCCACCAGCACATCGACGGTGTCGCCCGCGTGCGGTTGGACCGGCGCGCGGGGCGGCGATGCGGCGCGGGCGCCCGGGGCGGTCGGACGGGCCGCGAGGAGGCGGGTTACGTCCGGCGCCGGCGCGACCGGCGAAAAGGCGTTGTTCCCTCCCGCGTCGGGCCGTGCGCGGGTAGCGAGATCGCCGGCACGGGCCCGAGCGCCGCGCAGGGTGGCGAAATCCACCCACTTTTCCAACCCGAAGCGCTGGAATTGCACGGTGGCCGCCAGGGTGGCGAAACTGACCTGGGCCTCGATCCGGCGGCGCTCCGTGGCTAAATATTTTTCAGCGTAGCGGGTGCGTTGCGCCGGATCGGTTTCAATCAGGCCAAGCACCAGCACCGGATCGAGGTGCCGGTAGAAATACTGGCCCTCGACGGCCATATAGTCGTGGTAGCGCTTGACCTCCTCGGGCGTAAGACCCCAGTGCGCGGCGAACGCCGCATCCGGCGCCGGCCCCCACGTCGAGTAATGCACGGGGGTGTCGGTCAACGTGGTCTGCGCGTGGCCTACGCCCAGTCCACACGCCAGGAGCCCCGCCAGCCAACCGCCATGGGCGCGCATGTTCAGCACCCTCGCGGCGCGCAGGCCGTGCGCGAAGCCGGCCTCAGCCGCGCCCGCGGCGCGGGTTGGAGGGGCTGGGCGGCGGGTTGGACGTCCGGCGGCGCTGGGGCGGGGAGAGCGTCCGGCGCCCGCCCGGCATTCTCCGCCGCCGCCGTGGGCGGGGCGGGGAAACTGCTGGGCGGGACCGGCCAATAGTGGCGCTCTGGCCAGGGTGCGGTCAAATCGCGCTGCGGATACCGCGCGCCCGCCGCCTGCGGCGCCGGCCCCTGACAGCCGGCCAGCGCGACCGCACCCGCGATCAGAAGAATCGGAAGAAGTCGCTGGTTCATCGATCCCTCCGGTCCCCGTCTGCCGTCAGCGCCAGCGGTTGACGGGCGGCGGGCGGTGAACGGTAGGCCGCTTTCACTTCAAAACTCACCCGCCGGTTGACCGGGTCCTCGACCACCTGCCAGGCCGGACCGGCCAGCCGTTCCAGCGCCGCGCCCAACGCCCGTGGCCCGATCTCCCGCTGACCGTCCGGATAGGGCTGGTCGTACAGCCGCCCGATCGCGGGATCGGCCGCCGCCGGCTCCGCCAGCCGGTAGCCGGTGCCGTGGAGGATTTCCCGCAGGCCCTCCAGCACGCTCCGGCCCCGGACCCGCCGATAGACCGTCTGGTCGAGGTCGGGAGCGATGGAGGGCTCGGTGAGGACAGCGTAGCCGCCATACAGCGGCTCCGCGGCGTGGCTGGCGGGCAGCACCAGCCCGGCGGCGAGCGGCAGGAAGGAAACTTTCAGCATCTAAAAACCTCCCACGCGGACGTAGGGTTTTAAGAATTTCATGTTTACTAACTCAACCACCACCAGCTGGAAGCTGGTGGGTTGCTTATCGGCGGACTAAACCGCCGACTGGAAGAGAAAGCGGCTGGAAGCCGGTGGTTTGCACCACGGGCCAAGCGCCCTTCGGGCGGGCTGAATCCGCCCACGTACAATCAATATTGAATATTATTTAATGATATTTTTTTTATTTATTCAAGTTTTTAATATAAAAATTTTTATTTTTATATAACCGATTGAAAGATATAAATAAATAAAGAATATCCGCCAAACTAGGCCCGAGAGTCGGCAGCCGAGGCCAAGAGAGCGCGGCGGGCACCGCTGGTGTTCAGCTTGTTCCTGGCACGCGATTGGCGTTTCGCGCCGTTGCCGCAGGGGCAGCGACGCGGTTCAGGCGACTGGAGGGCTGGAGGGCGACCTGCGCACGCTGAAACCCGCGCCTCGTCGCACGCGCCATGAACCGGCGACCCCACGTAACCGCCCCGGCCGGAACTTCGGGGCTGGCGTGTGCGCATTTGAATTCTGCTCAATAAATGCCCTACAAAACTATGCAAAAATGTGTTTTAATTTATTCATGAAATCACGAAGAATTAAAAAAGACTCGAACGTGCGGG
>CALMNY010000404.1 GCA_937872125.1 uncultured Candidatus Competibacteraceae bacterium
ATCGGGGTGCGGCCGCCCATGGCGCGGGCCAGTTCGCCGACTACGAAGGGCTGCGGTTCCCCCCAGGGTAAAACCCGGTCCTCTGCCCGCAGCTCGTCGGGATGCGGCAGGTACAGGAACGAGGGCAGCATGGCCCGCTCCTCAACCGAACCCGGTGCGGTCAACTGGGGGATGACCTCGATCCCCTCGACCACGTCGTCGCGGTCGCTGGTGGTCAAATCCACCGCCGCCATCACGCAATGCGTGGTGCCCAGATCAATGCCGACGGCGTAACGGGCCTCGCTCATAATTCCACCTCCGCCGGGGCCAGCACCCGGACATCATGGCCCTCCGTAAGCTTGGGCAATTTAATCTCGGTCACTCGCCAGCCCCGGTGCATCAGCGTACCGGTAAAGGGTGGCTGACCGACCACGTTACCGGTCAACCGTACCGTTGCGGCGTCGAAGCCGGCCGCCAGCGTCAACCGCGCGCCCTCGGCTTCGGCTCGGGCCGGCTCCAGGCGCAGGTACTCGTGGAGCACCTTGTGGCAGCCCTCATGCACCACCCGCGCCGCACCGCCGATCTCGGCGTCAGAATAGGCGGTGACGTTCTCTTCCAGAAAATCAATCAACCGCCCCTCCCGCTGCAACAGCGCCAACAGTTGCAGGGCAGAATCCGGTGGCGGCTCCCGCAACGACGGTTTAGCCTCAGCAGCGACCGGAGCGGCCAGTCCGGGCAACTCGCCCCGCGCCAAGCGCGCCACACCATCGGCAAACGCCTTATCGCCCAGAGTCCGTATGAACGCACGTAGCGCCAGAATCAGGCGGTCAAGAAAACTCCGTGATGAATCGCTCATAAAGCCTACTCCTATGAATCAGACAGATGAAATGGCTTATCCTACCATGCGCCCACGCCGCGCCAGCGGTAAGAAAACCATCCCCGAAAACCCTGAATTTGTCTTATCATGCTCATCAGCGAAAGCCGGCATAGTCGGCCCGATTGAATCCAACGGCGGCGCGGATCACCCCGGCCCCGCAACCGCCCTAACCAGCGCGCCCAGTACGCGCGAGATCATCTCAGGAGAGACAATATGGCCCGCATATTGATTGTCGACGACTCACCGACCCAGACGTTGAGTCTCGCCAAAATTGTCAAAAAACATGGGCATGAGACCCTGACCGCCAAGGATGGCGCTGAGGGTGTCGAAATGGCCAAGGCGGAACTGCCCGATCTTGTGCTCATGGACGTAGTCATGCCTGGAGTTAATGGTTTTCAGGCCACCCGGCAAATTACCAAGAATCATGCGACCAGCCATATTCCCGTTATCATTGTGACCACAAAGGATCAGGAAACGGACCGCATTTGGGGAGCGCGGCAAGGCGCCAAGGGCTATGTCACCAAGCCGGTTGATGAGGACACCCTGATAGAAACCATCAATAAGTTCCTGCCGAAGTAAACTGCCACCAAGGCTCGCTCACTGCGGCCATACTATTTGTCAGCCATAACTCAGGCGGGCGTGGCTCGCCTGCTCGCCAACACCGCCAGCGCTGCATGAATCTCGCGTAGCCGCTGGCCATCGCCGCCCCGGTCCGGATGATGGCGCATCGCCAGCCGCCGGTATTGACGCTTGATTGCGGCGGCATCCACCGGATCGCGCAGTTCCAGCGTCGCCAGCGCCGCTTGCCGCTGATTCTGCGCCTGGCAGGCGGCGCGGAACTGGCGCAGCCACTCGCCGACTTCGGCGGCGGTGACCGTGGTCAAGCGCCGCAAATCCACATACCAGTCCGCCAAATCCAGCCTGTCCGGGGCGAGCGTTGTGCTGTTCTCTGTGAACTCGGCGCCAGAAGCCGGATTCAACACGATGCGCAATGGATCAATCGTCAGGTGGCCACGCCGCTCACGCAGTAGCCGGTCCCGCAACCGGTACAAGGTGTGAAACAGCAGATAGTGGCCCCGGAACAGGCTGAGTAACTCGCGGGGGTTGAAGGCGGCGAACAGCGATTGCTCCCGGCGCAGGGTTTTCAGCAATTCGTGTTCGCTGATCCCGGCGGGATTGGCGGTCAGTAATTCCTCCAGTCGCATTTCCAGGGCATCCAGCGCCTCCGGCGGAGGGATAGTAGCGTTCATCGCGGCTCCGCCTCATTCAGCGACTCATGGGGGTATTGCCGCCGAAACTCGGCCAGCCGGGCCTCGGCCTCGGCCTGCCGGCCTTGGCGGCGCAACTCGGCGATTTCCGCCCGCCATGCCGAGGGTGAGCGAAGATCCGCCGGTTGCTGGAAAGAGGTTGCTTCCTCATCGGCGGGCCGCCGTGCTGGCGCGGCCTGGAACGACTCCGAGCGCGCCGGCTCCGGCATCGCCCTGGGCCGTATGAGGCGTTGTTCATCCGGTTTCGCGGACGACGGCAACGTCGGACTGGGCACCGTGGGCGGCGCAACTACCGTATCGGCGCTTCTGGCCCGCGCTGCATTCAGTTCGGCGGCTGGCCGGGCCAGAGACGGTGCGGCTTTTTCCTCCATCGGCGCTGGCGTTCCACCCAGTTCGCTGGTCGGCGGCAACCCACGCCATAACCCCACTGCCAGCACCACGGTCGCTGCCAGAGCCACGGGCACCGCCCAGAACCGGGAGACACGCGGCCAGCGCCATGGGATGGCCGGTGTCGGGCGCGGTTTCACCGCCGTCTGCGCCGCCGTCAGAATGCGCTGGTCCAACCAGGCCGGCGGTTCGGCGTTGCAGGCCGTGCGGTAGCATTCGGACAGCCGCTCATCGTGAATTTCGTTCAGTTCGCTCAATTCACTGGGGCGAGGATCGTTCATAGCGTCCCTCCCAGGCCGCGCCGCAACCGGACCAGGGCGTAGCGCAAGCGGCTCTTGACGGTTTCTCGTCCGGTTCCGGTGGCCTGCGCAATGGCCTCCAGCGATAAGCCGGCTTCCTCCTTGAGCAGAAACGCCTCTCGCTGGGCTTCCGGCAGTTCATCCAGCAGTCTGAGCAGGCGCTCGGCCTGCTGGCGACGGTCTTCCTGGTGCTCTGGCTGTGCTTCCGCCGGCGCCGGAATCTCGGCCCATTCCGGGCAGTCATCAGCGTAGGAAACCGGTAGGCGGCGCGCGCTGGCGCGGTAATGATCAATCAACCGGTTATGTGCCAGCCGATACAGCCAGGTCGTGAATTTGGCCTGCACGGTATAGCCATTGCGGGCGGCGATCAGTTTCAGCCACACATCCTGGAACAATTCCTCGGCCACTGCTGGCTGGCCGCACTGGCGCAACAGGTAACGATACAGCGGCCCCTTATGCCGGGCGTACAGCCGGGCGAAGGCGTCGGCATCGCCCGCGCCATAGCGCAGCATCAGAGTCTCATCGGCATCGTCGGTCGGCATGAACCTTAAGGTAAAGGCGCGAGGCGCGAGGCGCAAGGCGATCTCCCAACCTTTCGCCTTTCGCCTTTGGCCTTTCGCCTCCGTTTCAACGCACCATTTGCCCCGATTCTTCGTCCTTGGCGGGACCCAGCGATTTGGCCAGTCCGACCAGGGTCAGGAACTCGCCGCGATAACCGTAGGGATCGGGGCCGCGCGCCGCACGGGCCAGCGCCAGTACGTCGTCGTAACCAAAAGAACTCGTGTAGCGCCCGCCGCGCAAGATCTGGCCGAAGCCGGCCACCGCCGCCGCGAAGCGGAACCGTTCGCTGGCTTCCTTCGCCGCCTGGGCCGCCTGGTCGCGGCGGATCGGCCATTCCAGCAGTTGACTGACATCGCCATCCGGTTGCTTGTAGCGCAGCCGCAGGAACGCGATCTCGTCACCGCGCGCTTCGGCATTTTCGGCGGATTTGCCGTAGCGCAACGGTTCGGTCAACGCCCCGCCGCTGCCCTTGAGGGCGATTTCGTACAATGCGGTGACCGTATGGCCCGCGCCGATGTCGCCGGCGTCCACCGCATCGTTGCTGAAATCTTCGCGGCGCAATATCCGGTTTTCATAACCGATCAACCGATATTCCTCGACCACCGCCGGATTGAACTCGACCTGAATTTTCACGTCCTTGGCAATCGTCAGCAGAGTGGCGCTCATCTGCTCAACCAGCGTCTTGTTGGCCTCCTGCAGGGTGTCAATGTAGGCGTAGTTGCCATTGCCGGCGTCGGCCAGTTGTTCCATCAACCGGTCGTTGTAGTTGCCGGTCCCGAAACCCAGTGTAGTCAGCGCAACACCGCTCTTGCGCTGGGCTTCCACCAGGTTCTTCAGCGCCTCGAAGCTCACCGTACCGACATTGAAATCACCGTCGGTCGCCAGGATCACCCGGTTGACGCCGCCTTTCACAAAACCCTCGCGGGCCAGATTGTAGGCCAGTTGAATGCCGGCCCCGCCGTTGGTGGAGCCACCGGCGCTCAGCCGATCCAGCGCCGCCTCGATTTTCGCTTTCTGACTGCCCGGTGTTGGCTCCAGCACCAGACCCGCTGCGCCGGCGTAGACTGCAATGGCGACCTTGTCCTCGGGCCGCAGTTGCCGCACCAGCAGTTTCAGCGCCGGCTTGAGCAGACCGATCTTGTTGGGCGATTCCATCGAACCGGATACATCAATCAGGAATACCAGATTGGCCGGCGGCAACTGGGTTTTCGGCAACTCGTAGCCCTTGATCCCGACCGCCAGCAGCAGCGTTTTCGGATTCCACGGCGTCGGCGCCAGTTCGGTGCTGACCCGGAACGGCGGCTGGCGGCTGGCGGGCAGCGGATAGTCGTAATCGAAGTAGTTGATCATCTCCTCGACCCGCACCGCATCGCGCGGCGGCAACCGGCCTTCGTTGAGGAATCGGCGGACGTTGGCGTAGGAACCGGTATCCACATCAATGCTGAAGGTTGAAACCGGCTGCTCGGCGGCCCGCTTGACCGGGTTGTCTTCCTGATGGGCGTATTGCTCGCGGTCAGTCGCTTCGCTGGCCGCGCGTAATTCATCCAGACCTCGGGTGGGGGGGTTATTCCCTTGCACGGTAGATTGCCTTGTCACCGCCTCGACGGCTTGTCGCTTCGCCTCGGCGGCGGCTGGCATTGGACTGGCCATCAGAGGTGGAGCCACCGCCTGCGGCTCTGGCGCCGGGGGCGGTGGCGGAGACAATGCAGCGGGTCGGGTGGCGTCCTGCTCTATCCGCTGGGCTTCGTTGGCGGCATCCTGCTTGGTTGGCTGGGCCTGTTCGGCGGCAACAGTTTTGCCGAGGTTTGGGGGGCTGACGGGCGCGTTGCTGCGTGAGCACGTGGCGATCAGTGCAACAAGCGCGATCACGCCCAGCGATAACGGAAGCAGTCGGTTCATAGCGATTCCTCCACGAGGTTTGCGGTTTCGGGAGTATCAACGTTGCTGGACTGAACATGGGGTTAAGCCCCGGACCATAAATGGCCGATTGAGCGGCTTGCCGTTCGCGCCGCTCTGCCCCATTATCTTTTGCATCCCGGAATCCTTGCTCAGGACCCACCATCATGGCTACTACGGAAACGCCCCAAATTCCCGGCTACCGCATTGAGCGGATCATTGGCAAAGGCGCCATGTCCACTGTTTATCTGGCGGTTCAGGAATCGCTGGACCGACCTGTGGCGCTCAAGGTGCTGGAGCCCGGCCTGGCCGCCGATCCCACGTTCAATAAACGATTTGTCAAGGAAGGCAAAATCGTCGCCAAGCTGGCTCACCCCCACATCGTCACCATCTACGATACGGGCGTGTATCAGGACTGCTCCTACATCGCGATGGAGTATCTGGAAGCCGGCACGCTCAAGGAGCGGATCAAGGCCGGCCTAAGCCCGGAGCAGGTGGTAAAGATTCTGGTTCAGATCGCCCAGGCGCTCGGCTACGCTCACCGCCAGAATTGCATCCATCGCGATATCAAGCCCGCCAATATCATGTTTCGTGACCCAAACACGGCGGTTTTATCGGATTTTGGCATCGCCAAGAACCTGGAGGACAAGACCCAGTTGACTGCTGCGGGCTGGCGCATCGGCACGCCCAACTACATGAGTCCCGAACAGGCGCTGGGCAAACCGGTGGACGCGCGCTGCGACCTGTACAGTCTGGGGGTGGTGTTTTACGAAGCGCTGACCGGTAGCCGGCCGTTCAAAGGCGCGGATGCGTTCGAGACCGCGATATTGCACGTCAAGGGACCGATTCCAACCCTGCCCGAGCCACTACGCCGGTTTCAGCCGGTCATTGACCGGGTGCTGGCCAAGACGCCCGAAGCGCGGTTCGCCAACGCTGAGGAGTTGGTGCAAGCCGCTCAACAGGCGGTGACCGCTGCCACCGTCACCGCTATCCCTGCGCAGCAGGGGCAGCGCTGGTCATTCTGGCTGCTGGTGGCGCTGCTGACGATGGCGTTGGCCGGCCTGGGCGCGCTGGCCTGGCATTATTGGCCAACCGCTGCCGAAGCGCCGCCGACCCCGATTCAGCTACGCTAGCGCTGCACGCCCAAAAAAGGTCTCAACCACTACCGGCTGGAAGCTGGCAGGGTTGGCGCAATCGTTTTTAGGGCGCCGCTCAGACAGTTAATACGCTTCATCCAGAAACGAGCGAATGAATTCGGCCACTGCCGGCTTACCCCGGAAGATGCCGTAATGTCCCTCGCAGAGAATGTCCGCTTCCAGCGCCAGCAACCGTTCCAGCGA
>CALMNY010000405.1 GCA_937872125.1 uncultured Candidatus Competibacteraceae bacterium
CGGGAGGGAAGCGGCCGACCGGCTTAGACACCTTCTGGAGGGATAGATGACGCGAGTATCAGAGCGCGAGACCCTCTCAACGCGACAACAGAAGATCGCGACACTGGCGGGCAAGGCGCCCGCGATGGTGCTGAACACCCTGGCGCACCCCATCGACCTGACGTGGCTGGAAGAGGCGTTTCGGCGCACCCGCCAGGATGGCGCGGTCGGGGTGGATGGCGTCACGGCGGCGAGGTACGCCGAACGGCTCACGGAGAACCTGAGCGACCTGCTCGAACGGTTCAAGAGCGGCCGCTACCGGGCACCCCCGGTGCGACGTGTCCACATCCCCAAGGACGGGGGGAAGACTCGCCCCATTGGCATCCCGACGCTGGAGGACAAAATCCTGCAACGGGCGGTGCTGATGGCCTTGGAGCCGGTATACGAGCAAGACTTTCTGGACGGCTCCTACGGCTTCCGGCCCGGGCGTAGCCCCCATCAGGCGCTGGATGCGCTGTGGCAGGGACTGATGGCCATGGGGGGCGGCTGGGTGATCGATCTTGACATCCAAGCCTTCTTCGACACCTTGGACAAACAGCACCTCGCGACCTTTCTCGACCACCGGGTACGTGACGGCGTGATCCGTCGCGCCATCGGCAAGTGGTTGCAAGCCGGCGTCATGGAAGCGGGGATCGTCACCTATCCCGAGCGGGGCAGCCCGCAAGGGGGCGTGATCAGTCCTTTGCTGTCAAATATCTACCTGCACGAAGTGCTCGACCTCTGGTTCGAGCAGGAGGTCAAACCGCGACTGCGGGGACGGGCCTTCCTGGTCCGGTTCGCCGACGACGCGCTCCTGGCCTGCGAGCGGGAGGACGACGCCCGACGGGTACTGGCGGTCCTGCCCCAGCGCTTCGCGCGCTTCGGGCTGACCCTCCACCCCGAGAAGACGCGGCTGGTGGACTTTCGACGTCCGACCGGCACTGAAGCCGGAGACCCACCGGGCCACTTCGACTTGCTGGGTTTTACCCACCACTGGGGACGCTCCCGGAAGGGGCGCTGGGTGGTGCAGCGCAAGACCGCCAAAGGACGCCTCAGTCGCGCCCTGCGGCGGATGGGGGAATGGTGCCGCGATCACCGCCACCAACCGGTGGCGGAGCAGCACCGGGCGTTGAGCTTGAAGCTCCGCGGGCATTACGCCTACTACGGCATCACCGGCAACGGCCACGCGTTATCGGCCTTTCGCCATGAAGCCGCGCGGCGCTGGCACAAATGGCTCAACCGCCGCTCCCATAAGACCCGCCTGAACTGGGCGGACCTCGCGCGTTTGCTCCAACGCTTTCCCCTGCCACCGGCGCGGGTGGTTCATAGCATCTACGCCACGTAGCGCGTCTAGGCTGAGGAGCCGGATGCCCGAATTGGGCACGTCCGGATCTGTGGGAGCCGTGGGTGAGTAATCACCCACGGCTACCCAGCCGAATTTGGTCGGTGCGCCCGCCCCGCCCGCGGCACAGGAGCGCCGGCGCTTCACGACCGGGTAATGGCGGCAATGGCGACAAAATGGCAGTGTCTTTGTGGACCCCCCTGTGCCAGCATAGTCATCATGCGGCAATCATTCAGTCATCATTTGGTCATCATGCGCGGGCCGCGCGGGCCGCGGGGGCCGCGGGGGCCGGCGGAAGGACCGCTCGCGCGGGAGGAGCCGTGACAGGACAAGGCAACACCGCCGGACGCGTCGCGGGGCACGGTCCGGGGCGGGGGTGGCGGGAGGTGCTGGCCTGGCTGTTGGGCGGGCTCGGCGCGCTCCTCGGCGGCGGCCGCGCGCCACGGGCGTCAGTCCCCCGGCGGGCCGAACTGGCGGCGCAGGCGGGCGGCCCGCGTGGCGTGCGCCTGCTGACCTGCGGCGCGGCGTTGCGCCACCTCGGCGGTGGGGGGCTGCCGGGGATGCAACCCGGAGAGGACGACCAAGGCCTCGCAGAACCCGAGGTTCGCCAGTTCGCTGGCGGTGATGGTCAGATGGGGAACGGCGGTGAGCCCGTAGTGCGCGCGGACCGTGGACAGATCGAGATCTGCCAGGCCGCCACGGCTGGGCAGGGGGGGGCGGGACGGGTCGGTCATCGGGGTTCCTCCGTTACAAGGGACGTGCGTCGGGTCCGGGTCGCCGCGCCAGGCCTTCGCCCGTCAGAGGGGGCCGGCGGCGCTGGCGGGCAGCTGCGGGACCACGGCCGTGGCGAGGCGCAGGGTGAGCGCGTCGCGCGGCGACAGCCAGATCATGGCCGCGCGGGGGCGGCGGGTGAGCGGCGCGGTCCAGCGGTGGTCGACGCCCATCTCGGCGAGATAGGCGATCTGCGTCAGCTGCAGCAGGGCGTGATTGTCCCGGCGGTCGAGGTGGTCCGGCAGGGCGTGCGGGTGGACCCCGAGGCGCGCGGCCGGGGTGATATAGCGCGCCACCCCGGCCGCCAGCACCTCGATGCAGGCGGAGGCGCACAAGCCGTCGGTCGCGGTGACCTTACCGTGGCGGCGCAGATAGTGCCCCAGCTTCCGCCCCTCATGCACCGAGCCGCCGCCACTTTCCAGGATCAGGCCCTCGGCGTAGGTGGCGCGCAGGCGGCGGATCACCTCGGCGGCAAAGCCGTCCGTCATCGCGCCCTGCACCCGCAGCCAGCGCCCGTGGGGCGGGGCGTCCGCCGCGGCGGCCGCCGGCGGGCGCGTCGCGTCGCGCGGGGGCGCGCTGCCCGGGCAGCCGGTCACCAGGCCGGCGCAGACGGCGAGGCCGAGCAGGCCCAGGCCCCGGGGGACGCGCGCGTCAGACCAGGCCCAGCCCTTCCGCAAACCAGTAGCCCTTGCCATGTTCGGTGCGCAGCGGCAGATGCTGGCCATGGGTCACCCGCCAGCGCCGGCGCAACCGGCTGACCAGCTGATCGAGGCGGCGCATGTCGTAATCGCGCCAGTTGTGGCCCAAGGCGGCGACGACCTCCTTGCGCGGGATGATCTGGCCGGGGGCCTTGGCCAGGGTGACGAGGAAACCCACTTCGGTCTCGTTCAACGCCAACAGCTGTTCCCCCGGACTGACCAGCTCGCGGCGCAGGGCATCGACCGCCCAGCCGCCAAAGCCGAGGCGCCGCGCCAGCGCCGCGAGATGCGCATGCAACTCCGGCAGGCGCAGCGGTTTGACAAAATACTGGTCCGCGCCCTTGGCCAGGCCGGTCAGCCGGTCATCGAGGGCGCCCCGCGCGGTCAGGACGATCACCCCGGCGCGCGGCGCTTCCCGCCGCACGCGCAGCAGGGCCTCCATGCCGTCGCCATCCGGCAGATGCAGATCGAGCACGGCGATCTGTAGCTGGTTTATGAGCGGCATAAACGCCGCCAGCGTCCCCGCCTGCACGACGTCATGCCCGCCGTGCAGGGTCAGGTAGCGGGCCATGTGCCCGCGCAGATCCGCATCGTCTTCGAGTAGCGCGACTCGACACATAACCATTCCCCCTTGCGTGTACTTCCCCGGCGCATACGGCCTCCCCGGGGGGCGCTGGCGGCGGCCGAAACACCGCCGCTCTGACCGGGTGCGCCCGGCCGGCGCCGATGACGCACCGGCCGGGCGGAGACCCGGGAATCCCTCCCCCAGGAAAGCCAGGAAATGGTACGCTATTCGGTCAGATGATGATAGACACAAGGGGGGAGGCCACGCATGGTCAGACAGGCGGTAAGACAGGTCGCCCGCGCCGGCGGCCGGGGGTCAGCCCCGCCGCGGCGCGCCGTCTCCCCCGGGGCCGCGCGGCCGCCGCTACTCCGGGCGCTCTTACTCCTGATCACCTTCCTGTCCGGCCCGGACCTGGCGGCGATGTATACGCACGATGCCACGGGACTGCACGCCGGGGTGCGACTGTTTCAGATTCGTGCGGACGCGCCGGGCGACCTGGCGCAGCCCGCGGCGGTTTATCGCTTGCCGGCGGCGGCATTCGACCCGGTGGACGCCGCGGACCTGCACCTGGAGCCGCACCCGCGGGGCGTCTGGCTCAAGCTCGAGCTGCCGCCGGCGCTGCAGGACGGCTCACGGGTGTGGCTGCAGATCCAGGCCCCCCCGCGCGCGCGGATCGTCGTCTACGATCCCCACGAGCCGGACTGGCGCCCCGCGGCGGCCAACGGCGCGCCGCGCGCGGCGCCGGGCAACCTGGCGGCGGTCACCCAGGTAGTGACGTTGCGGCCTTACGGTCCGCGCCCGGTGCTGCTGCACGTGACGGTGGCGCGGCCCGCCACCCTGGCCCTGCAGCTCTGGCATCCCGAGCCCTGGACGGAACGGCAGATGCGCCAGGATTTTGCCTGGGGGCTGTATTTCGGCCTGATGCTCGCCACGCTGGCCTTTGCCACGCTGACGGCGGCCCTGCTCCAGGCGCCGGAGATCCGCGCCATCGCCGCCGTGCTGGCGGCGGCGATCGTCCTCGCCCTGAGCAACGGCTTCACTTCCTGGCTGTGGCTGGCGGATTATCCCGACCTCGCCTGGAGCCTGCGGGAACTGGCGGTGGTGGGGTTCTTCGTCACCGCCGCCTGGTCGACCCGCGCCGGGCTGCGCGACCCCGCCGTCCCGCCCGGGCGGCGGCGCCTGATCACCGCCCTGCTGGGGGTGACGGCCATCGGCGGCGCGTGGCTGGTCCTGCTCGACGCCCCCACCGCCGCCGTGCGCGGCGCCTTTGGCCTCTGGCTGGTGATCTCCCTCGCCGCCCTGCGCCAGAGCGGGGCGCGGTGGCGCGCGGCCGGCGCCCCCTACCAGTACCTCACCCTGCTGCTCGGCTGGCAGATCCTCGGCGGGGTCGCCCTGTTCGTCGTCATCGACGGCCATGCCCACGCCCCCGCCGCCTTCGCCGCGCTCTGGCAAGCCAGCCTCATCGTCCTGGCCGTGGCGCTGGGGGTGGTGACGCTGTGGCGCATCCGCGCCGATCATCACCGCCGGCTCCAGGAGAACACCGCCGCCCTGCTGTCCTCGGAGCAGGCGCGGACGCTGCTCGACGCGCAGGTCAAGGCCCGTACCGGCGCCCTCAACACGGCTTTGCACCAGCTGATGGCGGCATTGGCGCGGGAACGGGAGGCCCGGGCCCGGCGCCACGAGTTCCTGTGCAGCGCCGCCCATGACCTGCGCACCCCGCTGGCGGTGCTGCTGGCCACGCTCGATAATCTCCTGGCCGATGCGCCGGCCACCACCCCGCCGGCGGTCCGCGCCGACTATGACCTGCTCGCGCGCACCTGCCAGCGGCTGGTGGCCACCGTCGACCAGCATCTGGCGCCTACCAGCGGCGCGCTGGCCGCGGACGCCCAGGCTCGCCGGGCGCCGTGCGCGCTGACCGCCCTGCTGCGGGACACCGTCGACGCCGCCCGGGTGCTGGCCCCGGACCACCGCTTCGTGATTCAGACCGCCGGGCTGCCGGCGCAGTTTGCCTGCGACCCCGAGATGACGCGCGTGGCGCTGCGCAACCTGGTGGATAACGCCGCCAAGTACACGCCGCCCGGGACGACGATCGAGGTCCGGGGCGGGCGGGTCGGTCAGCGCGCGTCCGATGCGGTGTGGCTGGCGGTTACGGATAACGGCCCGGGGGTGACGGCGGCGGAACAGGCGGCGCTGTTCACCCCCCAGTTTCGCGGCGCCAATGCCGCCGGGCGGCCCGGCCAGGGACTGGGCCTGGCGCTCGCCCGGCGCATGATCGAGCACCAGGGCGGCCTGTTGACCGTCGCCGCCGCCCCGGGGACCGGCTTGACCTGCCACATCTGGCTGCCGGGGACGGTCGTGGCGCGGGAGCCGCCGCCGGACGCCGCGGCGCTGCCGCTGCCGCCCGTGCCGGCCGCCGTCCCGTCGCCCGGGTAACCCCCCGCGGGCCGGTTGGGGCGGCGCCGTTCCCCAGCCCGCTACCCGCGCTTTGGTGGTCACCAGGCGGCGCTTTCCCGGCGCCAGAGGACAGCGCTTTTGTTCTTTGCTCGTGAGGTGCTTTATGCACGAAGCCACGTCGCTTCCTCCAGGGGTCATCGCCTTCCAGACCCGCCAGATTGACGCGCAGCGCACGGCGTTATGTCTGCCGTCCTTTGCGCGGATCAGCCGGCTGGATTTTTGGCAGTGGCCGCTGGCCACGCGGGCGCAGGCGCGCGGGTTATTGCGGCAAACCACGCAGGAATGCGCCGCCGCCCTCGCGGCGACGACCGCCCGGCGTATCGAGCTGTGGCCCGCGGACAGCGCCCTGCGCTCCACCCGGCCCGGCGAGCTGCTCTATGCCGATGAACGGGCCTTGCAACGCGCCGGCTTTGACGCCGCCGCCTTTGCCGCCGCCGGCGGCGATTTGCTCGCGTTTGGCCACGGCGTGGCCCGGCACGCCGGGGATCCCCGCGAGGTGGCCTTCGTCACGGAACACTACCCGGAGGACGGCGCCCTGGCCTGGTGGAGCTTCTTCATCGAGATCGATCCCCGCTTCATCCTGACCCTGGATGCCGTCTATCCCTTTGGCCTGGCGCCGGCAGCGGCTGCCGCCCGCCTGCGCGAGCTGCGTCGCCGCTGGCTCGGGGTGCCGCGACGGGGCGCACCGGCGTGGCGGGGGGCGGCCGCGCCCGGGGTCCGGCGGTGCGCGGCGCGCCACGGCGGGCCCGGGGCCGCGGG
>CALMNY010000406.1 GCA_937872125.1 uncultured Candidatus Competibacteraceae bacterium
CGGTGGACTCGGTCCCGGCGGTGGTCGCGCGCATCAACAACACCTTCAAGCGCGCTGATGAAATTCAGTGCGCCCGTGGCATCGGGCCGGGTCACAAGGACTTCATTGATTACTTCCTGCCCATCGTCGGCGATGCCGAAGCCGGGTTCGGCGGGGTGCTGAACGCCCACGAACTGATGAAGTGCATGATCCGTGCTGGCGCGGCGGGCGTCCATTTCGAGGATCAGTTGGCCTCGGTCAAGAAGTGCGGCCACATGGGCGGCAAGGTGCTGGTGCCGAGCCAGGAAGCCGTGCAGAAATTGATCGCCGCCCGCCTGGCGGCCGACGTCTACGGCGTCCCGACCATCCTGCTGGCCCGCACCGACGCCGAGGCGGCGGACCTGCTGACCAGCGACTGCGATGAGAACGACAAGCCGTTCTGCACCGGCGAGCGCACCGTGGAAGGCTTCTACAAGACCAAGAAGGGTCTGGCGCAGGCGATTTCCCGTGGTCTGGCCTATGCCCCCTACGCCGATATGGTGTGGTGCGAGACCGGCACCCCGGATCTCAACTTCGCCAAGAAGTTCGCCGACGCCATCCGCGACAAGTTCCCCGGCAAGCTGCTGGCTTACAACTGCTCGCCGTCCTTTAACTGGAAGAAGAACCTGGACGACGCCACCATCGCCAAGTTCCAGCGCGAACTGGGCGCGATGGGCTACAAGTACCAGTTCATCACCCTGGCCGGCATTCACAACATGTGGTACCACATGTTCGATCTGGCGCAAGACTATGTGAAGCGCGGCATGTCCGCCTACGTCGAGAAGGTGCAGGAGCAGGAATTCGCGGCGCGCGACCGTGGCTACACCTTCGTCAGCCATCAACAGGAAGTGGGCACTGGCTACTTCGACGACATGACCACCGTGATTCAGGGCGGCGTGTCGTCGGTGACCGCGCTGACCGGTTCGACCGAGGAAGAGCAGTTCCACTAAGCGCCCGCCGTCCGCTGCCCGTCCCCTGGGGACAGGCAGCGTTAAGCGGTTGTGCGAACCCGGAGGGACGACCTCCGGGTTTTTGCTGTTGGAAACCGCTAAAATAATCCCTGTTGCTTAATAACAAACCACTATCCGAGGAGTTGCCGTGAGCCTTAATTTGCCTGCTGGCGTGCAAGTGAACGCCCCGCTTTATCCCCGTTTCGACGAGATTCTGACCCACGATGCGCTGGCGCTCGTCGCCAAACTGCATCGCGCTTTCGAGCCGCGCCGTCAGGAACTGCTGAAAGCCCGCATCGAGCGCCAGGTCCGCATTGACGCCGGCGAGATGCCCGACTTCCTGCCGGAGACCAAAGCGATCCGCGAAGGCGCCTGGAAAATTGCGCCGCTGCCCAAGGCGTTGGAGCGCCGCCGCACCGAAATCACCGGCCCGGTCGAAGCCAAGATGATCATCAACGCCTACAACTCGGGCGCTGATTCCTACATGACCGACTTTGAGGATTCCAACAGTCCCAACTGGTTTAACCAGATTCAGGGTCAGGTCAATCTGAAGGACGCCATCCGCCGCCAGATCAGCTACGTCAACGAGGTGGGCAAGGAATACAAGCTGAACGACGAGATTGCCACGCTGCAAATTCGCCCGCGCGGTTGGCATCTGGACGAGAAGCACGTGCTGATTGACGGTCAGCGCGTGTCCGGCGGCATCTTCGACTTCGGCCTGGTGTTTTTCCACAACGCCAAGGAGCAGATCGCCCGGGGCGCTGGCCCGTTCTACTACCTGCCGAAGATGGAAAGCCATCTGGAAGCACGGCTGTGGAACGACATTTTCGTCATGGCGCAGAACGAACTCGGCATTCCCCAGGGAACCATCAAGGCGACCGTGCTGATCGAAACCATTCTCGCTACTTTTGAGATGGAAGAGATTCTGTACGAGTTGCGCGAGCACTCCGCCGGCCTGAACGCCGGGCGCTGGGACTATATCTTTAGCTGCATCAAGAAGTTCAAGAAGAACAAGAACTTCTGTCTGGCCAATCGCGGCGCGATCACCATGGAAGTGCCGTTCATGCGCGCCTACGCCCTGCATCTGGTCAAGGTGTGCCACAAGCGCGGCGCTCCGGCCATGGGCGGCATGTCGGCGCTGATTCCGATCAAGAACGACCCGGAAGCCAACGAGAAGGCGCTGGCCGGCATCCGCCACGACAAGACCCGCGATGCCCGTGATGGCTTCGACGGCGGTTGGGTGGCCCATCCCGGTCTGGTGCCCATTGCCCACGAGGAATTCGTCAAGGTGCTGGGCGACAAGCCGAATCAGTGGGAAAAGCAGCGCGATGAAGTGTTCACCGCCAAGGACTTCCTCAACTTCCAGCCCGAGCAACCGATCACCGAAACCGGCCTGCGCAACAACATCAACGTCGGCATTCACTACCTGGGTTCATGGCTGGCCGGCAACGGCTGCGTGCCGATTCACAACCTGATGGAAGACGCCGCCACGGCTGAAATTTCCCGCTCGCAGGTGTGGCAGTGGGTGGTGAGTCCCAAGGGCAAGCTGGACGATGGCCGGAAGGTCACCGCCGAACTGGTGCACAGCCTGATTCCCGAGGAACTGGCCAAGGTCAAGGCGACCGTGACCGCTCAGGGCGAGGACACCGCGACCTATGACCAGGCCGCCGGCATCTTCGAGAAGATGAGCGTGACCCCGGATTATCCCGAGTTCCTGACCCTGCCGCTGTACGAGGCGATGGACTGATAGCGATTCTCAGCAGGTTTTGCTGGTTAGGGGCGGGAAGCGAAACATCGTCCACCGCCCCAAACCACACGCCCCCTACTCCCCTTTTCCCGCAAACTGCCTTTCATCGCCGACTGATTTTCCGCCGTCCATCCGGTTTAGACCGGGGCCGGCCGGCGGCCGGCTGATAGGGATTCTCGCCGCCGCGAAATTCGACCCGAATCGGCGTGCCCCACAGATTCAGCCGCTTGCGGTAGACCCCGGCCAGATAACGCCGGTAGGCCTCGGGTACGTGCTCGATCCGGTTGCCGTGAATGATGATTAGCGGCGGATTCTGACCGCCCTGATGAGCGTAGCGCAGCTTGATGCTGTGGCCATGCACCAGCGGCGGCTGATGGGCGGCCAGGGCGCCTTCCAGAATCCGGGTCAGTTCCGGCGTGGACAGCTTGCGGGTAGCGGCGGCGTAGGCTTCCCGCACCGAACCGAGCAGTTCGCCAACCCCGGTGCCGTGCAAGGCGGAAATGAAGTGGATTTTGGCGAAGTCGAGAAAGCCAAGCCGCCGGTCCAGATCGCGCTTCACCTGGGCGCGGATGTCGGGATCAAGGCGATCCCATTTGTTGACCGCCAGCGCCAGCGCCCGGCCGCTGTCCAGGATCAGCCCCAGCAGGCTGGCGTCCTGGTCGCTGACGCCCTGCCGCGCATCCAGCACCAGCACCACCACATGAGCCTGCTCGATGGCTTGCAGCGCCTTGATGACGCTGAATTTCTCCACTGCCTCGCTGACTCGCGCCCGGCGGCGCACGCCGGCAGTGTCTATTAATACGTAGCGTTGGCCGTCGCGCTCGAACGGCGCGGCGATGCTGTCGCGGGTGGTGCCGGGCAGGTCGCAGGCCAGCATCCGCTCCTCGCCCAGCAGGCGGTTGACCAGGGTGGATTTGCCGACGTTGGGCCGCCCGACCACCGCCAGCTTGATGACCCCTGCCGGTTCTTCCGGCGCCGCTTCATCCACCTCGACTGTGACCGGCAGGGCCGCGAACACCGCCTCCATCAGCGTTTCGACGCCCTGATTGTGGGCGGCGGCGATGACGTGCAGATGATCCAGGCCGAGCGCGTGAAAGTCGGCGCTGAGCAGATGCGGATCGCGATGCTCGGCCTTGTTGATCACCAGATGCACCGGCTTGCCCGCGCGGCGCAACTGGCTGGCGATTTCCTCGTCCGCCACCGTCAGCCCGGCGCGACCGTCCACCAGCAACAACACCGCGTCAGCCTCTTCGATGGCCCGCCACGCCTGCTGCTGCACCATCCCCGCCAGACCTTCATCCTCGCTGGTCAAGCCGCCAGTATCCACCACCACATAGGGACCGGGACCGCGCTGACCGATGCCGTACTGGCGGTCGCGGGTCAGACCGGGCAGGTCAGCGACCAGCGCGTCGCGGGTGCGGGTCAGGGAATTGAACAGGGTGGACTTACCGACGTTGGGTCGGCCAACCAGGGCGATGACCGGGAGCATGACGACTCTTCTAAGTGCAAGGAGAAAAAGGGATGTGGCCGGATGGATTATGCCTGAAAGGATAGCGTCCGGTGTGCTGGCCCGTCACAGCGATTCTCATTTTGCAACCGCACTGGCTCCCACGCTCCAGCGTGGG
>CALMNY010000407.1 GCA_937872125.1 uncultured Candidatus Competibacteraceae bacterium
AGGTAGCGAAATTCCTTGTCGGGTAAGTTCCGACCTGCACGAATGGCGTAACGATAGCCACACTGTCTCCACCCGGGACTCCGTGAAATTGAATTCGCTGTGAAGATGCAGCGTACCCGCGGCAAGACGGAAAGACCCCGTGAACCTTTACTACAGCTTTGCACTGGACTTTGAGCCTTCTTGTGTAGGATAGGTGGGAGGCGCCGAAGCCGGGACGCCAGTTCCGGTGGAGCCAACCTTGAAATACCACCCTGGAATGCTCGAGGTTCTAACCTCGCCCCTGAAACGGGGGCAGGGACCGTGCATGGTGGGTAGTTTGACTGGGGCGGTCTCCTCCCAAAGCGTAACGGAGGAGCGCGACGGTACCCTCAGCGCGGTCGGAAATCGCGCGCGGCGTGCAAAGGCCAAAGGGTGCTTGACTGCGAGACGGACAGGTCGAGCAGGTGCGAAAGCAGGTCTTAGTGATCCGGTGGTTCTGTATGGAAAGGCCATCGCTCAACGGATAAAAGGTACTCCGGGGATAACAGGCTGATACCGCCCAAGAGTTCATATCGACGGCGGTGTTTGGCACCTCGATGTCGGCTCATCACATCCTGGGGCTGTAGTCGGTCCCAAGGGTATGGCTGTTCGCCATTTAAAGTGGTACGCGAGCTGGGTTTAGAACGTCGTGAGACAGTTCGGTCCCTATCTGCCGTGGGCGTTGGAGATTTGCGGGGCGCTGTTCCCAGTACGAGAGGACCGGAATGGACGGACCCCTGGTGCACCGGTTGTCCTGCCAAGAGCACGGCCGGGTAGCTATGTCCGGACTGGAGAACCGCTGAACGCATCTAAGCGGGAAACCTCCCCCAAGATGAACGCTCCCGAGTCCTTGAGACTCCTGAAGGTCCGTGGAAGACCACCACGTGGATAGGCGGGCGGTGGACGCGCCGTAAGGCGTGCAGCCGACCCGTACTAATCGACCGTGCGGCTTGACCCCCTAACCCCCACCCCTGTGGGGCGCGCACAGAACCCTCACCCCCGCTTCGCCCCTTCCCCCTCTTCGCCTGGCGACCTCAGCGCGCGGGAACCACCCGACCCCATCCCGAACTCGACCGTGAAACCGCGCCGCGCCGATGATCGTGTGAGCATTACTCATGCTAAAGTAGGTCATCGCCAGGCACCCTATCTCAGAAAGCCCACTACAAAGTGGGCTTTTTGCTTTGTGGCTGAAGAATCGCGCCAAACCCTCTATACGCCGCCCTGACCGCCAAATTCCGGCGACAACAGTTCATATTCGGCGATGACCTGCGCGCCCAGCAGAATGATGAGGCTCGCCGCTTCCAGACTCAGGAGCGCGATGATCACCCCCGTCAGCGACCCGTAAACCACATTGACCAGCGACAGGTTGGTGAAATACCACAGCAGTCCATAGCGTACTGCTTCCCACAGCAGCGCGGCGGCGATGCCGCCGACCAGAGCGTCCCGAAAAGGTAACCGGCCTGCCGGCATTAGCATGTAGAACAAAGTGAGCACGCCGATTTGGCTTGACAGGCTGATCAAATAAAGCAGGGTAACTTTCGAACGGCTTGGCGACCATTCCCAACCCAATAGCTGGATATTGCCAGCCATCCGTGTTTGCAGGACCCCGATCAGCGAAGCCATCGTCAGCAATCCAAAACCCAGCAGCAGCATGTACAGATAGGGCAGCAGCAACGAAGTCAGTGCGTGCCGGTTATGGATAGCGTGCCGGTGGGCAAAGATGACCGCCATAGCGTTTTCCAGGATGGCGAAGGCCAGCGAGCTGAAAAACAGCAGGGTCCCCACCATGACCCAGCTCAACGTTCGCCGATGGCCGAGAAATTGCGCGACCTGCTCCATAACCAGTTCAACCTCACCTGGCACCAACTGTTCCAGATAATAGTGCAGCAACGCCAGCAGTTCCGCCTCGTTCACCACATGCGAGAGCGCCACCAGCAACAGGATCAGCAGCGGCACCAGCGAAAGCAGGGCGTAATAGGCCACTGCCCCAGCCAGCAGCACGCCCCGGTTGGTGTGAAAACGACGCAACACCCGGCCGGCAAAAGTCAGGGGGTGACCGAGTATGAAGCGGACAGGCGTAAGGGGAGGCATATGGAGCATTGCTCCCGATTCAAGTCTGAAAATGGTAATCATGCCAAAGTAAGCCGATTTTTACATGCCATTTAGCCGGGTTTTTTGCTATGTGAAATCTGGACTGATCACAAGACCGACCCCGCACCGTGGTGCGGGGTCGGCGCCCTCCATCTCCAAATCGCGGCGACAGCGAATGTGAATATGAATAGAAAAGCCTTGCGGCAGTGTGAAGAAGCCATGGCGCATGCACCCGACTATCCGGCCTGGTGTGAGGCGGCGCGGGAGCATGACCGATGGTCTGGCGGCGCGGACTGGCGGGAACAGGATGAATCACCAGACTACGACTACCAACTGATTCGGGCGCGGCTGAACGAACTACGCGCACTGCGTCAGCACGGCGACATCGGCCGGTTGGTGTATTCCCTGCACGAGGGTCTGCACGGCAATCTCGGCAATATCGCCAATCCAGTGCTGTATTCCCATTGTTTATTCGGCACCAAGCGGTTGCTGACCGACTATCTGGACGAAGTTGCCAGCACACTGGATGAGCTCTGCAAGCAGGATTTTCCCGACTTTCCCCTGCTCCAAAAGCTGCTCTTTTTCGAGCGTACCGGGCAGAGCTTCGGTCGCTCAGCGTTGATGCTCAGCGGCGGCGCCACCCTGGGGTTATTTCATTCGGGGGTCATCAAGGCGCTGTGGACGGAAGGACTACTACCAAAGGTGATTTCCGGCTCCAGCGCCGGCTCCATCGCCGCAGCGACCATCGGCACCCATACCGATGATGAATTGGCGCGGATTTTCGACCCGTCCGGATTCACCGCGGAAGCGTGGCGCAGCCTCGGATTCAAGAGCCTGCTCAAGGGCAGCTCACTGATGGACAGCGGCCAGTTGGAACTGTGCATCGAGCATAACGTCGCCGCGCTGACCTTTGAGGAGGCGTTCGAGCGCACAGGCCGGATTATCAACATTCCAGTCTCGCCGATCCGGGCGCACCAGCACTCGCGGTTGCTGAATTATCTGACCGCACCGAATGTGATGATCCGGCGCGCCGCGCTGGCGTCCAGCGCCATTCCCGGCGTTTTTCCGGCGGTGATGCTGGAGGCCAAGGATTTCAATGGCGCCGTCGTGCCCTACATGCCCAACGAAAAATGGGTGGATGGCAGCCTCAACAGCGACCTGCCGATGCTGCGGGTGGCGCGGATGCACAATGTGAATCACTACATCGTCAGCCAGACCAACCCGCATATCGTACCCTTCCTGTCCGAGCCCAAGCCGCATGAAAAGGGCCTGTTCTCGTTCACCCGCGATATTGTCAGCTCGACGGTCCATATCTACGTCAAGCACGTTCTTGATCTGGCCCGACAGAACGTGGATTCCCACTCCCTGGCGCTACTGCTGGATAAGGCGTATTCAGTGGCCAACCAGAACTACAGCGGCGACATCACCATCTTTCCGCCGACCTGGCTGGGCACTCTGCGGGATATCTTCTCCAATCCCACCCCGGAGCGGATCGCCGAATTTATCCGCACCGGCGAACGGGCGACCTGGCCGAAGCTGGAACGCATCCGCAACGCCACCCGCATCAGTCGCGCCTTCGAGCGCGGTTTGGAACGACTGCGGGCGCGCATCGCGGCTACCATGCTCTGACCGGATCAGGGCTTGACCAGGTCCTCCAGCAGCAACAGGATATCTGCGGCGTACTGATAGTGTAATTCCTGGTCGGCCGCCAGCGCCGGATCGCGCGAACCGGCCAGAATCGCTTGCAGCTTGGTGATCAACAGCTTGCCGGCAGGCGGCACGTTGGGGCTGGCCATGATCTGAGCCAGCTTGCCGGCCAGCGGGGCGGTGTCGCCCACGCGGATAGCCTGCCCGATCTGCGCGCACAGCCGGGAGCCAGGATTCGTGTTTTCGCCACCCGCCCGCCGGTAGGCCAGATATTTCTGGATGGCCTGCCGCCGCGCCTGGTCGGCGACGCTGGCATTTTCAACCGTCTGGCCCACATCGCGCAGGCCGCGGCGGATCGCCCAGTTGCGGGCGGTCGGGCTTTCGGGCAGGTTGCACTCACTGGCGCGATAGAGTTCCTGCCGGGCTTCATCATGGCGTCGCAACTGGATCAGGACGTTAGCCAGCTTGTTGCGGCTGGCCTCCTCGCTGCGTCCGTCGCCCAATTCCGCATACAAATCGGCCATGCGCCGGTACGCCAGCACCGCCTCTTCAAGCTGATTGAGGACCTGATGCAGGTGGCCAAGTTCGCCCAGCGCCTCGGCCACGCCGGCGCGGTTGCGCTGCTGCTCGTACAGGTAAAGCGCATGCTGGCAAGCCTTGAGCGCCGGTTCAATTTCTCCGGTCAGCTTGCGGGCCAGGCCGAGCTGCCGCCAGGCGCGCGCGGCCCCTTCCTGTTCGCCCAGCGTTTCAAAGGTCCGCCGCGCGGCGTCGTAGAGAGCGGCGGCAGCGGCGTACTGACCCTGCCGTTGGCGCACCAGCCCCAGTTGCAACTGATTGGCGGCGACTGTCGGATTGACGGTATTCGGCGCGACATGGGCGAGCGCCGCTTCATAGGCGGCGGCGGCGTCCTGGAGTCGTCGCAAGTAGCTCAGGCAGTCGCCCGTTTCGGCGTCAGCGACCGCAGCCATACGGGCGGCGCTGGCGTTGCCCGCCTCAGCCAGCACCTGAAACTGTTGCCGGGCCTCGCTCAACTCGCGGGCGGCCGGCTCGGCGGCGTTGGTCATTTTCAACAGCTTGCCCAACTGAAAATGGGCGCGGGCTTGATCATAAGCGGCGCCCGGGTACACCCCGGTTCCGGCTTTCTGACACTGGCGCAAGAGTTGCCGGGCGGCTTGCAGAGCCTCTTCAAGGTTACCGGCATCGCGAAGCCGCTCAACCCGCAGCCGTTCGGTTTCGAAGCGTGCTCGGCTCCAGCCTAACAGCGCCTGGCCCGCCCGTTCGCGGGCGGCGGCGGCTTCGGCCAGTGCAGTGGGGATACCCAGTTGCGCCAGCAGTTGCTCCAACTGGGTCGCAATTCGCGCCGCCTGTTCCGGTGCGTCATTTTGCGAGCTGTCGCGCAGCAGGGCGAGCAGGTTGGATAATTCCAGCCGCAGCAATCGTTTGGTTCGGGCGCTGTCCTTGAAGTATTGTTGATAAAGCTCCAGGACGAACTGTTCCATGCCGGTGCGCCAGCGTTCCCGCCAAAACGCTCGCGCATTCGCATCCAGTTGCGCCGCCAGGTAGCGCGCCAGCGCGGGCTCGAAGCGTAGATGGCCATGCCCCTGATCTTCGGCCAGACCCAGGCTGATCAGGGACGTACAGAGTGTCTGGATGGCGCGGGTGTCCAGTCCCAGAGCATGGCCCAGGGCGATGCGATGAGCGCCGTCCTTGAAAAACGCCAGCACGGTCAGCGGTTCCCGGTCTTGGGCCGGTAAGCGACGCAGATCCAGTTCGACCGCCAGGTAAAGCGGCCATTGCAGATCGTCATCGTGGCGGCGCAGCTGTTCCGTGCGTAGCGGGCGGACCAGCGCCAGGGTGGCGCTGACCCCTTGGGCGCCAATTTCGCGCGCCAGCCGGCGCAAGGCGCCCGGGTGACCCCCAGCCAAATCAGCGAGTTCATGCAACTGCCGAAAATTGGCGCCACTGTCAGCGAACGGGGGCGTTTCCCCGGCCTTGATCATCATCTGGCCCAGCAGGACGATGGCGTCAGTCTCATCCAGGGGCGCCAGCTTCGTTTCCGTCCAGGGTTGCGCGAACGAGGGCGGTCCGGCGCGCCCGAGCGCCAGCAACCGCAATCCTGGCCAATCGTTCAGGAAATCCTTCCAGAACTGGTCGAAGGCCTCATCGTGTTCGGCGGGCCAATATTCGATCTGGTCAAGGATGATCAGGACCGGATACGGGCGCAGGGTCTTCCGGAGCGTGTCGAGCGCCTGCCACAAGGTTGGATACTGACTGACGGCCCAGTGTTCGCCAGCGGGAAGCAACTGGCGCCCCAGGATTTCGAGCAGGGTGCGCGGATCGCTGGCGTCGTCAGCGCGGGCATAGGCAAAGTAGCGATAGCGACCAATACGCATCAGCCAGCCCGCCAAGTCCGCTGCCAGCGTGGTTTTACCGCTGCCGCCGGGACCTTTGACGAAAACGGAGGGGTGCGTTTCCAGCAGCCGTTCCACAATGAGCAGTTCGCGTCCGCGCCCCAGACAACCGGTGGCCGGCAGGGTGGGCAGTGCGCCCGGCAGCGCCGGTTGAGGTTGATTCACCAGCCGGCGCCACAATTCCAGCGCCGGGCGTAGCGCCAGGCGGGGATCATACTGGCCCAGATACAAGGTGCAAAAGGGCCAGTCCTGCAAGTACACGTCACCGCCGCCCAGACTGCGCCCGCGATAGCTGTCGCTGACCAGGCGGCGTTGCCCGGCGAACAGCGCTTGGCTGATACGGGCGCCCCGCAATAATTCTTCGTAGAAAGCAATCCAGAACCGGCGCAGAGTTTCCGCCGGCATATCAGGATGCACGGTAATCACCGCTGCAATCCCCGCCGCCAGCAGGGTGGCCGCCAAGTCTGCCGGTTTGACGGAATGGGGCGTTTCGCGCGGGCGGACCAGCACAACCATGCGGATGCGATAGGTGGCCAGCAGAGTCGCCAGTGTGGTTGCCGGTACACACTGGGCGTCGCGACACAGCGGTACGTGCAGATCGTAGCTGGCCTCGAATTCAAACAGGGCGCCGCCCTGGGCGGGATCGTGACGAAAGCGCCCGTCCAAATGCACGGCGGTGAAAGGTCGGCCCGCCGACCAGGCGTCGATCAACTGTTTTTCCAGCGCCGCCAATGTAGGGGGAGTCAATACCTGGACTTCGGTCAGGGCGCCCAGCCCATCCAGGGCTTCCAGTAATGGCAGCGCGCTGCGCCGGCAATCGGGCTGGCCGGTGGGTTCGGTATCCGGACGCGGGCTGAGCGTCAGGATGCGCAGCGGGGGCGGCGCCGGGGAGAAAGGTTCGCCGCCGCCAGCCAGCCGCCGCTGGAACTGGACCGGTTGCTTGCCCTGGATGAGAAAACCGGCATCGTCAGCCAGCAATTCCCAGGGCAGGTCGAGAATGGCGGCCGCAGCCGACTGGAGCGTCAACTGGCGTTGGCCAGCGTCCGGCGCTTGGCGCCACTCGGCAAT
>CALMNY010000408.1 GCA_937872125.1 uncultured Candidatus Competibacteraceae bacterium
GGCCCCGGCGCCCCCCGCGCCCCGCGCCGCCCCGGCGCGCCCCCCGGCGCCCCCGGCCGCGGCGGGCGTCCCGGCGGCCCCGGCGCGCACCGCCGAGCCCCCGCCCCTGGCGCCGGTGACCTCCCTGGCGGTGGCGCTGCCGGACGCCAGCAGCATTCCCAGCGGGGGGTTCCCGGGGCTGGGGGCGGTTGCCCCCCCGCCGGACCTGGCCGGACCGGCGGTGATTAACCTGCAGCCCGGGATCACCGCCAAGATCAAGATCTCGGGACGGATGCCGAACCGGATCGCCACCCCCTTCACCCAGCCCAAGGTGGTGGACACCAGCGGCGCGCAGATCATCATCAACGATGCGGATGTCTTCGTCGTGCCGGCGAGCGCCACGCCGTTCTCGATCTTCATCACCGACGCCGAGCCGGGGAAACCGGTGGCGGCCCTGACCCTGGTTCCGGATAACAGCCTGGACGCCCAGAGCGTGCTGCTGCAGATCGACCGCTCGGCGAATCCCTATCACGCGCATACCGCTGCCCAAACGGAGGAGACACGGGAGACCAGCGCCTACGAGTCGCAGATCGTCTATCTGTTGCGCAAGGTGGTCATCGGGCAACAACCCAAGGGCTTTGTCGAAGCGATGCTGAATGTGCCCCCCTTCAGCATCGGTCCGGTGCGCGGCGTGCCCAGCAAACGCTGGGCGGGCACGACGCTGGACATCTACCGCTACGACCTGACCAACCGCAGCAATAACTGGGTGGAACTGACCGAGCAGAGTATTTACGAATCCGGGGTCAAGGCGGTGGCGTTCTTCCCCCGCGTCCGGCTGGCGCCCGGCGAATCCACCTACGCCTTCGTGGTGGCGGCGGGGCGTACCGATCCCGCCGCCCGGCGTTAACCGCGGGCAACCGAGACCCAGACCATCATGGCCTTGCTATTTCAAGATAAATGGGACGCGTTGACCCCGGGCACGAAACGCTTTATCGCGATCTTTGCCGCGCTCGGCGCCATCGTCGCCCTCAGCGGCCTGACGCAGTTGCTGCGCAAGGAGGCGCCGGTGCTCGACAAGGTCGACACCAGCGTGGACATGCAGATCATGATCCCGGAACGGCGCGATTCGACCCTGGATGAGCTCAATGCCAGCCAGATCGCCCAGGAGCGGCGGCTGATGCGCCTGGAGCAACTCATGCAGACGCAGCAGAAGGGCATTCAGGACGCCCTGCGCGATCTGCAGGCGCAGATCAATGAACGCCCCGGGGGGTCGCGGGAAATTCAGGGGCTGCAGGAGCAATTGCAATTTGTCACCAGCGCCCTGCGGCGCATGGAAACCAAGTCCCAGATTACCGAGCGCAAGGTGGAGGACATCAGCGAGATCGTCCCGGCCGAGGGCGTCACCGCCGAGCAGCTCGCCGCGGCCGCCGCGCAGGCCGCGGGTGGCTCGCCGGGCGGCCTGGTGGTGCCCATGCCCAGCCCGGCGGGGCTGCCGCCGGGGATGGACGGGCCGGCCGGCGACCCCGCCCTGCCGCCGCTGCCGGACCTGCCCGCCGGGGAGGTGGCGGCCGGGACCGCCGGGGAGCCGCCGGCCCTGCCGCAACTGCCGCCGGTCCCGGCCCTGCCGGGACTGGCCCCGCTGCCCGCGGGCGCGCCGCCGGCGCCGGTCGCGGCGGAGGCGCCGGTGACCTTGCGGCTGGTGACGGCGCAAACCGAAACCCAGGAGGCCCCGCCGCCCGCCGATGAATTTGAAGGTCGGCGCATTCCCACCCGCGCCCGTACGCCGGAGGCGGGGCGCGGGGACGGGGCGGCGGCCGAGGGAGCCGCGACCGGGGGCGGCGGGACGGTGGCCCGGGCGGCCGGTGACGTCAAGGCGGAAAAGGCCGCCAAAAACGACATCTCGGTCTACATGCCCGCCGGCGCCATGTTCACCGGCATTCTCCTCAACGGCGTGGATGCGCTCACCAGTAACAGCGCCTCCTCCAACCCCACGCCGATGCTGATCCGCGTCAAGCGGGAGGCGATCGTGCCCAATCATTTTACCGTCGATATCCGCGAATGCTTTGTCATCGCCTCCGGCTACGGGCGGATGAGCACGGAACGGATGGAGGCGCGCACCGAACGCCTGAGCTGCGTGCGCACCGATGGCGGGGTGATCGACGCCAAACTGGAAGGTTATGTCATCGGCGAAGACGGCAAGGTCGGCATGCGCGGCCGCCTGGTCTCGCGTTACGGCTCCCTGCTCACCCGAGCGACGATGGCCGGCCTCTTGTCCGGGTTTGCCGACGCGATGAAGCCCTCCTATGTCTCCCAGTTGAAGATCGATCCGCAAGGCACGACCACCACCACCCAGCCGCAGTTTGGCGACATCGCCAAGGGCGGTCTGTTTGGCGGCGCCAGCACCTCGGCCCAGAGTGTGTCGGACTTCTTCCTCGACATGGCGCAGGAGACCTTCCCGGTGATTGAGGTCGATGCCGGTCGCAGCGCGACGATTGTCGTGTTGCGCGGCACCCAACTGAAGCTCGGCTAATGCCCGGGCACCCAACATCCACATGCGAGGCGACCTGGAGGCCTAGGGGTATGGTGTTCTCTGTTCTCACGCGACCGGCGGGGCGCGCCGCGCGCGCGCTGACCGGGGCGGCCTGTGTCCTGGCCGGCGGGCTGCTGGCCGGCTGTGGCAGCTTCGGCGGCACGGGTGAATCCGAATTTGCCTGTCCCGGGCATCCCAAAGGCGTGTCCTGCAAGAGCCCGATCGAGGTGTACGAGGCGACCAACGGGCCGGGGGACGCCTTCGCCGGCGGCGCCGGCGGCAGTGCGGCCGGTCGCGCCGGGGCCGCCACGAGCGCGGCGGGAGGGACTCTGAGCACGCCCCTGGTGGTGCAGCGTAACCTGATTGTCGCCCCGCCGAATCCCAAGCCGATTCTGGAAGAGGCGCAGGTCATGCGCATCTGGATGGCGCCGTTTGTCGACAGCAATCAAGACCTGCAGTGGCCGGGGTATACCTATACCGAAGTCACCCCCCGCCGTTGGGCGTTTGGCGAGGTGGAGGTCGAGCAAATCCGGCAAACCGCGCCGTTGCAAGTCGCGGCGACGCCCCAGCCGCCGGCCGCGAGCGCCGCGCCGCGTAGTCAAAAGGAATACACCGTGGGCAAGCCGCGGCCGGACGCCGCCCCGACCCCCGCCAAAGGCGAGGAGCGCCCCCTGGGGCCGGCGTATATGCGCCACCAGGAACCGAAACTGGATGAGCGCGCTTATGATCGGCCGGTCAATGACTTGCTGAACGCGAACTGAGTCGGTG
>CALMNY010000409.1 GCA_937872125.1 uncultured Candidatus Competibacteraceae bacterium
AACCACCCCGGCGCTGCGCGCCACCCCTCCTTGTCCAAGGAGGGGAATACTTCGGATTTAGCCTTGGGCGCGGGAGAAAAGGCGCTGCTGGCCTTCGTCAATCCTGACTGCCTCAATATTGCCTACACCCACGACCGCTATCGCGCTGTGTTGCAACAGGCGGCGCGGGTGTTGCCGGATGGAATCGGCGTCAAAATCGGTTGCCGGATGCGCGGGGTGGGGCTGGCGGCCAACGTCAACGGCACCGACCTGTTTCCCCGGCTGTGCGAACGCGCCGCCCGCGACGGCTTTTCTCTGTTCCTGCTCGGCGCGCGGCCCGGCATCGCCGATCTGGTGGCTGAAAACATGCAGGCGCGCTATCCGGGCTTGAGGATTGCCGGTATCCAACATGGCTATTTCGGCCCAGACGAGGAGGATGCGATCATTGCCCGCATCAACGCCTCTGGGGCAGGGGTGCTGCTGGTTGCGTTTGGCGTACCCCGTCAGGAACTGTGGCTGGCCGACCATCACGACGCCCTGACGCCGCCGGTGCGGATGGGCGTGGGCGGGCTGTTCGATTTCTACTCCGGGCGGATTCCCCGCGCGCCGCTGTGGCTGCGCGAGATCGGTCTGGAATGGGTGTGGCGGCTGATCCAGGAGCCAGGCCGGATGTGGCGGCGCTATATTCTCGGCAATCCCCTGTTTCTCTACCGGGTCTGGAAGCAGGCCCGCCAGGAGGCAAAAGCTCATGAGTGACTATTCCGACCGGTTGGCCGAACCGGACGCGGCCCTGCGCGAGGCGCTGTTGCACCGCTATGGCCGGATTCGGCCCGATGGGTTCTGGCAACGGCTGGCCTTTCAGGGCAAGCGGCTGGTGTGGAAAGCCGTGGTGGCCAGCGCCTACGTATTCAAGCGCCTGCTCGACATCGTGGCCGCATCCATCCTGTTGATCCTGCTGACTCCGCTGTTCCTGACCATCATGCTGTTGATCCGGCTGGAATCGCCTGGACCCATCTTCTTCAAGCAAGTCCGGGTCGGGCGCTGGGGCAAGCTGTTCACCATGTGGAAATTCCGCTCGATGTACATTGACGCCGAGGCGCGCAAGGCGGCGCTGCTGGCCGAGAACGAGTCGGGCGGCGGGGTAATCTTCAAGATGAAGCACGACCCGCGCATCACCAGGGTCGGGCGTTTCATCCGCAAGGCCTCGATTGATGAACTGCCGCAATTGTGGAACGTGCTGGTCGGCGACATGTCGCTGGTCGGGCCGCGCCCGGCGTTGCCCAGCGAAGTGAACCAGTATTCGCTGGCCGACCGGCGGCGGCTGGAAGTGATTCCCGGTATCACCTGCATCTGGCAGGTCTCCGGCCGTTCCGACATTCCCTTCCCCGAACAGGTCAAGCTCGACGTGCAGTACATCGAATCATCCTCGTTTGGCAACGACATCCTGATTCTGCTCAAGACCGTGCCGGCGGTGTTGCTGGGCCGGGGAGCCTACTAATGATCCTTTCCTGTTTTCCGTCCGTGCTTTCCGTGTTTTCCGTGGACATCAGACCATGCACGCACTGATTTTCGCCGACCGGCTGGGCCGGGAACTGGAACCGCTGACCGAACGGACCTGCGCGGCGTTGTTACCAGTGGTGGGCAAGCCGGTGCTGGAGCACACGCTCGAAGCGCTGGTCGCTGCCGGCATCCGCGAGGCGGTGATCGCCATTTCGTCGTTCGCCGACCAGGTGCGGACGGTCATCGGCGACGGCAGCCGCTGGGGGATGCGGCTGGACTACGTGCTCACCCAGGGCGAAGAAGACCCCGATACCGTGGTGGAACGTTGCCAGAACCGCTTGCCCACGGAAATTCTGGCGCTGCGGGGCGACGTGTTGCGCGGCGCGGCGCTGGGCGAATTTCTGCAACGGGCCACTGAGGTCAGTGGCCCAGTTATCCAGGGGCGGGCGGCGAATGCGCCGATCAGTTTGTGCCTGAACCGCGCCAATGGCCGGGGGGGTTTGGAGCCGCTGCGCTGGATCCGTGAGTCGCCCGCTGCCGACTCGGCGTGGCCGGTGGTGGACCTGCCTACCGGGGCGCTGAACCGGCTCGACTCGCTGGCCGCCTATCATCGGGCCAATCTCGACGCCGCTGCCGGACGCTTTCCGGGCCTGATCGTGCCGGGCCGGGAAGTGGCGCTGGGACTGCGGGTCGGGGTTCGCTCCAGGGTTTCGCCGCGCAGCCTGCGCCAGGGCATCGCCTTCGTCGGCGTGCATTGCCGGATCGAACCCAGCGCCGAATTTTATGGCGAGGTGGTCATCGCCAACGATGTCATCGTGGATCAGCACGCCATCCTGCGCGACAGCGTGGTGTTGCCGGAGACCTACGTCGGCGAGTTGTTGGAAGTCCAGAATGCCATCGTCTGGGGCAACCAACTGATCCGGGTGGATACCGGCGCAGTACTGCCGGTAGTCGAGACTTTCCTGCTGGCTGACCTGCGCGAAGTGACCCTGAGCGGAACCCTGGCCGAGCCGCTCAACCGGGCGCTGGGCGCGCTGGGGCTGGCGCTCTCCCTGCCGCTGTGGCCGCTGGCGCTGGCCGCCGCGCTGATGGGCAACGCCAATACCCCCTTGCGTGAAGTCAGTCTGCGCGGCAACCGGCTGGAATTCGACGAATTCGGCGCGCGCCGGCGGCGGGTGTTCGTGGCCCGCGAGTGGGCGACGGCGATTCCGGTGCTGCGCTATTTGCCGCGCCTGCTGGCGGTGGTGAGCGGCGATCTGCGGCTGGTCGGCGTCGAGCCATTGACGCCGGAGCAGGTGGACGACCGACTGGAGGAGTGGGAACAGGTCAGCGATCAGGCCCCGGCCGGGCTGATCGGGCCAACCCAGTTGACCTTGCCGGCGGACGCCCCGCGCGAGGAACGGCTGCTAAGCGATGCGTTCTACGCCCGCCAGCGCAGCACCGCCCGGGATTTCCGCTACCTGCT